>CALPVV020000011.1 GCA_943327105.2 Nitrosovibrio sp. Nv4 | reverse complement strand
TGGAAAAAACTGATTGGCTTGATAGCTTGAATTCGGAAGGTTGAGTTGAAGGCAGTTTTCGCTTTTGCTGCTGGATCCGGTCAGTGGAATGCAGGTGATCGGAATTCCTAAGTTGGCCGTTTTCTGACTACCAGATGATGCGTTCGGATAGTATCGCTTCGGGTAGGGGTATTGCCCAGGCCCGCCTTCATTCGGAAAATTTGCAGCCCCGATGTTACCTAGAAAATTGTTGCGATAGGTGAACTTCTTGTATTGCCTGCGCATGTCGTAATTGAGAAACGAGATCGCATTGAGCTGTCGAGCTTGGGTCGCCGCGCCAGCGTAGGCTGCTGCATCTGCCGCAGACTGTACACTGATCTTTGCCGTGATCAGTACGCCGGTATTGATTGCAAAACTGAAGAACAGCAAAAAGCTGAGAATCACCATCGAGATGAGGATGACTGACTGACCGCTTTCTGATTGAAGCCGCTTATTGATTCGCAAACGAAGTACCCATCCTGGTTTTTTCTATGAAAATAGTTGAAAAGTGAGGGCTTAAAGGCGTCACTTTTCTGTCTAAGTCGGAAACGGATTCATCCGTTTTGAAAAACGTTTTCGACCAGCGCATTTTCATGTTTCTAGGATAACGTGGCCGGTGGTAAAAATAAAGCATATGAATATCTTTAAGTACCGCCCGTTGGTCATGGTTTCGTCTGTTTTTTTAGGCATGCTTTTGACGGATGCCCGAGCAGAGCTCAAGGTCGGTCTCGTGTTGGAAAAATCTGGCAAAGACGACAAGTCGTTCAATGCATCTGCTTACCAAGGTTTGAAGCGCGCTGAAAAAGAACTGGGTGTGATGACCAAGACCGTCGAGGCCCCTGACAACAGCGCCTATGAATCTCTTCAGCGTGCATTCGCCGAAAAGAAATTCGACCTGATTGTAGCCATCGGCTTTCACCAGCTTGAAGCGGTGAAGAAGAATGCGGAACGCTTTCCTGATCAGAAATTTCTCTTGGTCGATGAAGATGCAAAAAAACCAAATGTCCGCTCGGTGATGTTTGAAGAACATGAAGGCAGTTACTTGGTGGGGGCGCTGGCGGCGATGCACGCTCCATCGGGCAAAGTGGGCTTCATCGGTGGGATGGATGTACCACTCATTCGCCGTTTTCAGATGGGTTATGAAGCAGGCGTGAAAAAAGTGAATCCAAAAGCGCAATTGATCGTGAACTACCTCGGGGTGACGGGTGAAGCCTGGAATAATCCGCCAAAAGCGAAAGAACAGGCGCTTGATCAATTTCAACGTGGTGCCGATGTGATTTATGTTGCTGCGGGAAATTCGGGAATGGGTGTCTTCGATGCGGCAGAAGCAAAAAAGAAACTCGCCATCGGTGTTGATTCGAATCAAAACTGGATCAAGCCCGGATACGTATTGAGCAGCATGATGAAGCGAGTGGATGATTCCGTATTTGAAACCGTGAAGATGATGAAAGACGGCAAGTTCACGCCGGGGTTGGTCAGAGTCGGGCTTAAATCAAAAGGCGTAGATTACGCTCTTGATCAGCATAACGATAAGCTCGTGACCGCCGATGATCGCAAGAAGCTGGAAGCGATTCGCGCTGACATCATCAGCGGCAAGATCAAAGTGCCTGATTACTATATTTCGATGAAAAAGAAATAATCATGAATCAAACCGAAACCGCGATTGAATTCAAAGGCGTTTCAAAAACATTTGGCAACTTCTACGCCAACCGTAAGCTCGATTTTTCCATTCGAAAAGGTTCGATTCACGGGCTGATTGGTGAAAATGGGGCCGGCAAATCGACCGCAATGAAAGTCCTGTTCGGCGTGCAGCCTGCCGACGAAGGTGAAATTCTGGTGAACGGCAAGGCCGTCAAGATTCGTAATCCGGTTCATGCCATGAAGTTGGGTATCGGAATGGTTCACCAGCACTTCATGCTCGCCGATTCCGAGACCGTGCTCGACAACATCATGCTTGGGCATGAGCCTTCCACTTTTTTCGGTTTGCTCAAGCGTGGCAAGGCTCGTGAAGAACTTGAAAAGATCTGTAAAAATTACGGCCTGAAATTTACAAAATGGGAATCCCGCATCCGCGATCTTTCCGTGGGTGAGCAACAACGGGTTGAAATCATCAAGCTACTTTATCAAAAGTCAGAGGTTCTGATTCTTGATGAACCGACTGCGGTGCTGACGCCGCAAGAAGTGAAGGAGCTGTTTGAGAATCTTCGAAAGCTCAAGCAAGAAGGCAAAACAATCGTCCTGATTTCACACAAGTTGAAAGAGGTTCTCGAATTCACCGATTCAGTCACCGTCATGAGACGGGGTGAGGTTGTCGGTACGAAAACAACTTCAGAAACAAATGAAGACGAATTGGCTGAGATGATGGTGGGGCGGAAGGTTTCTTTCACGTATCAAGGCCCGCGTCGAATTCTTTCGTCACAGGCGGTTCAACCTAAATCGGTTTTGAAATTCATTTCTGAACGCGTGAGTGTTGAATTGAGACCGGGAGAAATTCTCGGTGTGGCAGGGGTGCAAGGCAACGGGCAGACCGAGTTTCTCAAAGCCCTTTCGAATCCGTCTGTTTACGGTGAGAAATATTTCAAAGGCAAATACGACTATCTAGTCAATGGTCGCGAAATCGGTGATGCGACTCCACTACAACTGCGTAACATGGGTGTGGGGTTGGTGCCAGAAGACCGATTGTCAGAGGCCCTTCTCAAACAACAAGACATGACCGAGAATTTTCTTCTCGGGCAGCACGAAGATCCCCGTTATACCGGACTCGGTCTTTTTGGTCGCATGATCAACCGAAACAAGGTGAAAGCTGCCGTTGAAAAAAACATTCAGGCATTCGATATCCGCCCGCCGTTTTCAACGGTGTGGACAGGCCGCATGAGCGGTGGAAACCAGCAGAAATTGGTAATGGCCAGATTGCTTGACCCTCAACCGTCGATCTTGCTCGTTGCGCATCCGACCCGTGGAGTAGATGTCGGAGCAATCGAGAAAATTCATGAAGCAATCATGATGGAGCGGAACCTCGGTAAATCGGTCATTCTCTTTTCTTCTGAATTAGATGAACTGATCGATCTCTGCGACCGTATGGTTGTCTTTTTTGATGGTCGTGTGCACGGCGAGTTCGCACGGAAGGAATTTGATCCGTGGGCAATCGGGAAAGTGATGGGTGGCGCATGAATCGCATGATGAAGGCTTCGTTGAAGTCTATTGCTGGTGTGTTGCTCGGGTTGACCCTTGCATTGATCGTCTGTCATTTTGCCGGTGAGTCACCTTGGAAGGTGCTCAAAGTGCTTTTTCAAAGCAGTTTCGGAAGCGGCTACGATTTCGGCATGACTCTGTTTTATGCGGCACCATTGTTTTTGACCGGTCTTGCAGTTTCAATCCCGATTCGCGCTGGCTTGTTCAATGTCGGTGGTGAAGGCCAATTGTTGATTGGTGCTTTGGCCGCTGCTTACGCGGGAGTGGTCGGAAAAAATATCGCTTCACCCGTTGCCGCTGTTTTGTTTGCCACCGCATTTGCCTTTGTTGCTGGCGGGATCTGGGGATTGATTCCTGGAATCTTGAAAGCAAAGCGTGGCTCACATGAAGTGATCACCACGATCATGATGAACTTCATTGCAGCAGGGCTTTCGTCTTACGTGACTCTTTATCTCATCAAAGACCCCGAAAGTTCCCAGGCTGAGACCATGCTGCTTCCGGAAGCCTTTCATTTGAAACCATTTGAAAAGTTCGCGGGCGCACCGATGGGTTGGTTGATCTTTGTGTTGATCGCGCTTGTGTTCGTGATTCATTACTGGATGTGGAACAGTGTGCGAGGTTACGAGTTAAAAGCAGTAGGCGAGAATGAAAAAGCTGCCGAAACTTACGGAATTTCCAAGCAAAGCGCTTGGATGTTTGCAATGTTCATGGCCGGTGGAATGGCAGGCTTGGTTGGTGTAGTTGAAGTCTTGGGCAATGCCCATCGTTTCAAGCTCGGTTTCTCGGCCGATTACGGCTTTGTCGGCATCGCTGTTGCGCTTCTTGCTCGCGGCAATATTCTCGGCATCATTCCTTCGGCGCTTTTATTCGGTATTTTACAAAAAGGTTCGGCAAGTCTTGATCTTGAAACCGATAAGGTCACTCGTGATCTTTCCTACATCATTCAAGGCTTGATCATTCTCGGCGTTGTTGCCGAAGGTTTATTCGAGTGGAGAAAGAAGGCCAAAAATGCTTGATTCATTCATCCTTCCCGTTTGTCGTGTTTCAGCACCATTGATTCTTGCAGCCCTTGGCGGAATGTGGTGCGAGCGAAGCGGCGTGATTCAGATCGGGCTCGAAGGCTTCATGCTCGTTGGCTCATTCTTCGGTGCAGTTTATGCGCTCAATACTTCAAACCCCTACATCGGTCTATTGATGGCTGGAGTTGCAGGTATGGTGCTTTCAAGCCTTTATGGCATGGTGGTGCTTCGCTATCGCGCAAACCAGATTGTTTCCGGTACGGCGATCAATCTTTTTGCGATGGGTATTCCACCGTTTTTTTCAAAAATCTGGTTCGACTCGACCGGTTCAACGCCGCCGATTCCAACCGCGGCTCAGTTTCAGATCGCACCGCTTTGGATCACCCTGGCTCTAGTTGCACTCAGTGCGTGGGCCTATCATTCATCACGGTTCGGTTTGCGTCTGCGTTTTGCCGGTGAACACCCCGATGCGCTTCAAAGTGCTGGAGTTTCGATTTCTTGGAAACGCTGGCAGGGAATTCTGATCAGCGGGTTTCTTGCAGGCCTTGCTGGCGGAACCTTATCGACTTATCTGTCTTCATCTTTCATTCGCAACATGTCGGCTGGACGTGGCTTCATTGCTTTGGCTGCGGTGATTCTCGGTAAATGGAAACCGATTCCGACCGTTCTTGCATGCTTGCTTTTTGGTGTCACTGAAATTGCGCAGATCAGGCTTCAGGGAGTAGTGCTTTGGGGCGCTGAACCAGTACCGGTACAGTGGATTCAGATTCTGCCTTACTTGATCACCATCATTGTTCTTGCTGGCGCAGTGGGGCGTTCAGAATCACCGAAAGCTTTGGGAAATTCATGAGACTACTTTCTCTTCTTCTGATCTGTTTTTTGATGAGTTCGTGCAAGATGCCTGAACCGGTTGAAAAAGCGGTCGAAGCGGCGAAGCGAACCGTGGGTATGGCATTTCAAATTGGTTCTAAGGTTGAACCAACCCCGATGCCATCCAGTACGCCGATGCCATTAAAGGCCAATGCCGAATTGCTGAAAGAAATGATGGTGGTGACTTTCAATCAAGAAGAACTCGAAGATCAGCCACAATTTGAAGCGCTTCTTTCATCGATGAATCAAGGCGCTTCGCTTGAAGGTATTTACCGCGGACTCGTGATGGGGTCTCGTTATCGGTTGATGGAATCGAAAGCGAAAGCGGCTTCGCCCAATGCGATCAAGTTTTTTGCATTGGAAATGGCAGACATCCAGATGGAGATGAAAAACCCGACGCATTTCACGAAAGAAAGCGCCAAAGAGTATCCGAATATCGACTTTCCGGAAGGGCCGGCCGATACGATTGATTTCACAAAAGATGCCGAAGTGCCTGCAGAAAAGCCCAAGACCAAACACGATCTGGCTGAAACTGTTTTAGAGAATTTCATCGGAGCCACTCCCTATACTTTGAAACGGGTGCTTGCCGAAGAAGTACTCAAGAAAACCGATGAAATGAAAGACGGCTCAGGCGATATCGCCCAGTGGTATTCATCATTGGTGGTGCATCTTGCCGATTCAAAAGTCGATTTCGGACTACCACAGAGAAATGCGATCGATTATGACTTTCACTTCCGTTTTGCCAAGACCATGTCGCTTGATCGGGTGAAGTGGGAAATCTTGAACCGATATCATCGCATCTTGAATTCGATGAATTAAAACTTAGGTTTTTTCGGTGCGAAGTGGGTTTTGGCAAATAGAGCAGCCATGAAAAGTGCCCATGCAAGTCCCATCAAGGCACCGCTCATGGTGTCGCTCGGATAGTGAACGCCAAGATAAATGCGCGAAAAGGAAATCAAGGCGATCATCAGGCCAGCAAGTGCAAGCAAGACGATTCTTGAACTCATCGACTGAAAATGCCTGCACGCAAGAATTGCCATCGTCAGATAAATCGCTGACGAAGTGATCGAATGTCCGCTTGGGTATGAAAAGCCCGATGCATGAACCAATTGAGGAATCACGGTCGGGCGAGGTCTTGCAATCAGCCCCTTGGTGTAAATTGAAATGAAAAATCCGCCCGTTGCAGTGAGTGCAAGGTGAATGGCTGCCGCTGGGTCACGTGCCAGCAAAAATAGAATCACTGAAAGCAAGCCAAGTACGATGGTGAGGGCGAGTCCGCCAAGTGCGGTGACATCAACCATCATCATGTTCAGGAATGGAGTGCGAAGATCACCGGCCCATTTTAAAATGCTCTCATCAAAATTCTGAATGAAGCCATCCGGAGTAATTGAAAAAGTAAGGCGAATCACCAAACCGATACAAAGAAGAGCAGCGGAACTTTTCAACATGATCGCAATCGTATGAGGAGAAAAATCCTTCCAGCGGTCAACCCAGTTGGCAGCAGTGTTTGGAAGCAAACGATATAATTGTGGGTAGCGGGCTTTCATGCGGAGTTCCTCCTGGTGAATCGAATCAAAATGGCGATCACCAAAACAGATGATACGGAAACTGTGGCTGATTTCCTTAAAAAAATGAGCAATTGCCCTGACTGAAGGGCAAGGCCAAGACTTGACGCAACCAGACTGTTTACGCCGCGATCAATGATCGATTCCGACGAAAGAAGGGATGCACGAAGGCGAGGTTCCGGTATGGCTTGATTGATCAATTGGCGTTGGATCGGAAACGAGATACCGATCACATAACTGAACAGACAAAGGGCGATGATCGTCAGCATTTTCAAGTCAAAGCCGTAAAAGTTGCTGAAAGACATGAGAAAGAAGCTGATCCCGATCACGAAAGTGAAAACAAAAACGGCATTCAGGTCATTGAGGTATTTGCGAAGCCATGCTGAGCGAAAAGCACCGATTGCTTCGAAAACAGTCATCAGTGCCATGACCATGCCGTATGAAACAACCGAAAACCCCTTATTTTCAAGGATGGGTTGAAAAAGATTAACCTGACAGATACGGGCCAAAACGAAGAGTGCAACCCCTTGAAGCATGATCAAGACCAGATAAGGGCTTTTGATCAGGACATTGAAAATTTCAAAAACAGAGACTCTGCTGCGTGAGGTTGTTTGCTTGGGTTCGGGAAGTGCGAATGCAAAATACAAACCGATTCCAGCGTTGATGGCAGTCAACCAATAGGGAAGCGTGAGATGCCATTGCATGATGGGGCCGATCATTGCCCAGCAAATGACCTTTCCAATCAGTGAGTAGGCGCGCGCTTTACCTTCGGCTTCTTTATATTGATCGAGAGCTGACTCCTGGTGAAGGGTTTCATAGAGATAGGCGCTTGATGCTCCTGAAACGAATGAACGGGCCAGCGCGATCAAAATGAAGTGAATTAAAAAGCCTGAGTAACTTGGGTTAAACGGCACCCACAAATTGGCTGCGATCAGTGTGGCGCTACCAAGAATGAGGCATAAACGGTAGCCCAGCCAATCAGCCAGATATCCGGTCGGAATTTCGAGTAAACAGAAAATCAGATAGTAGAGACTCTGAATGCGAAAAATCTCACCGTCATTCAAACCGATGCGTTTTTGGTATTCGTAAAAAATCGGTACCCAAAGTAAGAGCGAAAAAAAGAACTGAAACGAATTGAAAAGGAAGAACAGCCGTTTCAGCTTCATTTTGCGTAAGGTCTCAATTGAAGAAAGTAAACCCCATCTTTGTTGGCCAACCATTCAATGTCTGAAGGATGGCTGAACGTGTAGTCGGGTGAAAAGTGTGATTGCATGAGACGGCCGGCAAACGCCATTTTCCGCAAAATAGTGAGATTATCTGAAGAAAGATCTTCTTTTGCGCCACCAAGGCTGAGTGTGGTTCCGCCACCTTCGACTGAATTGTAAAGATATTGCAATGGCAGTTCTACACCTTGAACGATGTCGATCACTGACTTCAAGCTGACGTTGATATAAACGTTGCGGAAATCGTTTTTATCCATCGGGTTTTTGGTGACCATGACGCCACCCATTCCCGACTCAACTTCCTCTTGAATGATGACTCCCATGTAAGAGTCATCGAGTGAAATTCCCGACTGCTGGCGAAGACGCACGCTGCGAGCGGAAACGAGCGAAGCCCAGACTTGCTTGATTCCTTCAAAAATCTTTTCGGCAGAAGTGATGTGATTCACCGATTCATAAATTCCTGCAGCAGAGAAGTTTTCAAGGTCTTCGGCATTTGATGAGCTTCTTAGTACAAATGTTGAAACGCCGGAAAGTTCCTGAATGATCATGCGGTCAATTTCGTCACGAATTGAATCAGGCATGCGCGTTCTTAAAATCAGTTTTTGCAGGGATACGCAAAGTGAGTCAATTTCATGCGCATCGAGTTCAAGCGCCATCTTAAGTTTTCCGATCCCTTGCTGGATCTGCGGCGAGGTCTCTAGAAAACGACGCTGCATCGAGAAGGGAAGTGCGATTCCGCGAGGAACCTTGATGAAGTTCGAAAGGAAGTGTGAAGCCGAGTTGATCAGGTCTTCATTTTCAGGTGAATTCAGAAAATTTGCCAGGTGGGGCAACAGATGGTCACGGGGCGGGCGTTTAACCTGATAAAAACCGAGTATACGATTCGAGCCGTGCTTCAATACATGCTTCATTTCGCCAATGTTTGCCGCTTTTGTTCCGTATTTATAGCGATCAGACATTCGAAGGTCTTGAAGTGATCTGATCTTAGGGTCTTGAGCATCAGGCGCTTCAATGTTGATTTTCTGCATGACCCAGTTCGGTTTTTTAAGCTCTTTGGGTTCGGTGATCAGTTTGAGGTCAGCCTTCATTCCATTGGCTGCGACTTCAAGGCGCACCCATTTGCGATCAAGGTGTTCTTTGTAAATGGTTTCAAAAATATCGCGCTGAATGCAGTTCGGGATTTTCCAGCCAGCAGCCAGTACGTTGGTGTGTGAAAGCGGAGTGGTGAAATCAGCATTGATCATGCCCGATACACGGGGTACATCGTCAGGCACCCGATGCATGACAATGATGTCATACCACTCGATTGAGGCGTGGGCAGCTTGAAATTCAGTTTCAGAATGGAATACACGAATGCGTCCTTCTGATGCGCCCGGGTTCAGTGAAATGTAAGTTGAGTTCGCATAAATTTCAGAAGTATAAATACGCGGCAATTTGGTCACCGGTACATCTTCGATTGCTTTTTCCTGAATGTGATTTGCAGGTTTGAAATAGAGTTCAAAGCTTTTGTCGATGTTGTTCTTGATGATCGTGTAAAGCTCTTCGATCATTGGTTGCTTCATGGAATCGATCTCTTGGGTCTCAAGAGTGTAAACCGAGCTGTTCTCATGTTGAATCCTGCCAATCGTCCCGAAGTAAAAACGACGAGTGGGTGAGTGGTAAGTTTCGTCATTGAACAGGTCGATGTTTTTGAAGAAAACCGATTGTTGTTCTTTTAAGATGTTGTCGCAAACATAATAGGCATGAAGATGGTAGAAGCGATCATTGAGAAAATGAATTTCGTTATGGTTGTGTCGGTCGATCACGAACTTCACGAATGGTACGCTTCCGAGAACTCCTGAAAGGCGATCAAAAAGAATCTTGCTCAGGGTATCGTTGACGATCGCTTTGATTTCAGTGTTTTTTGGCGTTTCACTTCTGGTAACCGATTCCGTGTACAAGCTCATGGGGCACACACTAGTGAAGGTCTTGGAAATAGTCAACGCACCGTTTTTATTGAAAAAAATTAACCTGAAAAACTGATCTGGGTCATAGTTTCATGCAATTTCAATGTGTTACAGTGGGGGCATGAGAATTCATCCGACCGCACTTGAAGCCATAAAAGAAATTCAATCGGGCGCCCATATTTATGTTCATGGGCAGGCGGCTACACCGCTGCATTTGATTGATGCTCTGATCGCCCATGCAACCTCATCAAAATTAAAAGAGATTGAACTTCTTCATCTACATACGATCGGTCCGGCCCGATATGCCGATGCTGAGTTTGAAGGTGTTTTTAAAGTAACGAATTTCTTTCTTGGTGCGAACATGAGACCCAAGTTGAATCATCGAAATGTTGATTACTTGCCATGTTTTTTGTCAGAAATACCGGTGTTGATTCGTAGCAAGCGCAGGCCAGTTGATGTTGCATTGATTCAAGTGTCGCCGCCTGATCAGCACGGTTATTGTTCGCTTGGTACTAGTGTCGATGCCACCAAGGCGGCCGTTGAAACGGCTTCACTGGTGATTGCGCAAATCAATGATCAAATGCCGCGAACTCACGGTGACGGCATCGTGCATATCAGTCAGATTCATCATGCAGTGACGATCAATGAACCCATTTTTGAAACATCGCCGGCGGTACTATCTGAAGTGGAAAAGAAGATCGGTGAGCTTGCGGCATCAATGATTGAAGATGGTTCCACCCTGCAAATGGGAATTGGTGCCATTCCTGATGCGGTGATGTTGTCGCTGAAAAATCACAAAAACCTGGGTATCCACACCGAGATGTGGACCGACGGTGCGCTGGAGCTGATTCTTTCCGGCGCAGTCAATAATTCAAAAAAGAAGGTTCATCCCGGAAAAACGGTAAGCACATTCTTGATGGGCACCAAAAAAGTTTACGACTTCATTCATGATAATCCGAGTATTGTTCAGTTAGATGCCAGTTACGTGAATCACCCTTCAGTGATTGCCCGTAATCCGAAAGTGGTTGCGATCAATTCTGCAGTGGAGATCGATCTCACCGGTCAGATCTGCGCTGACTCGATTGGTGGAAGGATCATTTCGGGTGTAGGTGGTCAGGTTGACTTCATTACAGGCGCTGGAATGAGTGTAGGTGGTAAGGCGATCATTGCTCTACCGTCACGTACGCACCGGGGTGAATCGAGAATTACGGCTCAATTGAAGGCCGGGGCAGGTGTGGTAACGACCAGAGCACATGTTCACCATGTGATCACTGAGTTCGGAATTGCCGATTTATACGGAAAAACGATCGCCGAACGTACGCGGGAATTGATTCGAATCGCCCACCCGGACGATCGAGCGAAGCTTGAAAAAGAGTCTGTTTGTTTCACTGTTAAGTAAATTAATATTGTTGGGTGTGATTAAAAGTTAAGCAGTGAATAAAGGTTGATCAGCACATCAGAGATGACACATCTGAAATGAATCAACTATTTGCTCGTATTAAAATTGCATAATATTTGTGGGGGCATAAATGTTAGGCAAAAAGAATTTTCTCATTTTGATGGGTATAATCACTTTTTCTGTCGGGGTGTTTTTATTGATAACTCCCGAGAGTTCATTAACAAACGAAGCTGAATCTGAATTAAAAAATCAAAACCGTTCACTTGCTTCATTAAGAATCGAAGATGATGAGAGTAAAAATCAAATCGCTAATCAGCATTTGTTTTTTAAATTCATCGAAAAACAAATTGAGGTCATAGACTTTCGACGTGAGATTAAAGGAAGTCAGATGGGGAAATCCATTCCCCAGCATCTCCTGGTGGGTAAGATTGAGATGCACCCGTTGAAAAAAACAGATCAATCATGGATTTTTTTATCAAAATTCACCTTGGCGAACATCAAGTCAGAGTTGATCAGTGAGAATTCTTTGAAGAAGATGAAAAGAAAAAATGTAGCGAACTCAGATGATTTAGAAAACTCACTGCTTGTTGAGATTCAATTTAACGGTAAAGTCAATCGGATTTCGGCAATGAATAAAAAACCTTCAGATGAAGTATCGATAAATTATGCTGATATATTGAGATCTGTATTTTTAGTAATTCCGCAAACAGCAAGGAATAATATTGTTGAAGTTGTTGAAGATGAGGAAGGAAATCAGTTATCGACTGAATTTTTTTTTAAAACAGGAAAAATAAAGAATCAAATTCAAATCGAGGCAAAAGGACTGTTTGATAAAACGATTGATAACACACTTCTTGGGGTGGAAAAAGTTTCAGACCATAATATGACATGGAGTCTTGAAAGGAGTCTTCCGGTAAATCATTATTCACGCGGATTGGTAAGTATAGAGCATGATCAAAAAAAGATCGCCGAAATAGAGGTTTTAGCTGAGTCTAAATGGTCAAATGGTGGCACGAGTAAGTTTGATGCGTCTGTTCTCGCCGGTTTCAATAGAACAATTGATACCAAAAAAATCAGAGAACAATCAAAAAATGCTGATTTATTGGGTAAAAAAGAAAGCCATTGGTCTGAGGCCAAAAGCCTTTTAGGACAAGTGAAGTCAGATGAGGGTCATAGTGATTCTTCAAATCAAATTTTCGGACAATTGGTTGAGCTTCTTCTTAGCAACCATTTTCTGAGTACTGAATATATTGCCGAGGCTCAGCGGCTACAATCAGGCGTAAGGCAGCGTTCGATGCTGATTGGTGCATTAGGAGCACTGGGTAATTCAGAGGCTCAAAAAGGATTAATTGAAATATTCAAGCAATCTAAAACAAATAACATTGAAAAGGAAAGTATTGTTACCGCTTTTTCAATTTCGAGTAATCAAATTACTAATGATTCTAAAAAGTTTTTAAAATCATTATCGGAAAATTCAGAAGACGTTGTTTTGAGCAAAATGGCTGCTTATTCACTTGGTCATACGCTTTTTCTCTCATCTGATGATCAGTTAGAAGCTGAAATCCATGATAAATGGAAAAACGCCAAAACTAATGATGATAAAATTCATGTGCTTGGTATTATCGGTAATGCACACCCGGAATCTTTTGTTTCAGAGATTAAGACTGCTATAGATTCTTCATCTAATGATTTAAAGGTTGCAGCAATTGATGCAACTAGAAATTCAAAGGATCAAAACATAAAAAAATTAGTGATGTCGATTGGCAATAAAGATCCTGATGAGTCTGTGCGTGCGGCTGCGTATCATAGTCTTTTGAATGATAATTTCAATGATGGTGTTTTCAGTGTTTTAAAAAACTGTTTTAAAAGTGAGACCAGCAGTGCCGTGAAAAATGAATGTTACGATATTTTACTTGCTAATGCTGACGTTAAAGGAGCTCGTCAAGTGATTGATGAACAACTTTTGAGCGAACAAGACTTATCAATTCGAGCAAGACTGATTGAGTTCTTGAAGGTGTATTGAGTGGGGTGGAGTATGAAAAGTTTAAAAGTTTTTTTGGCTTTTTTTATGACGAGCTTTTTTTTGCATGAAAATGCACTGTCGCAAGAAAACAATGCGTTATTCAGTAAGATAAGAGAGCCCTTTTCAAAAGAGTATGTTTTAGATAAAAATTTTCGGTTTCTTTCACTTGAAAAAGATGCTGGCAGCGGCTTGTTTAAGTTTGGTGCAAGTTTTAATGCAGATACAAATTTTAACATCAAGGTTACACCTGACCAGTATTCTAAAACATCGATTAATTCTATTTCATCAGTAAAAATGCGCGCTAAAATGTTTGGAAGTAGTGTGGAGGTATTTGATGTTGGTTTTGCTATGGGCAATTGGAAAAGAATTGGTACGGAACCAATTCCAAGTGATGCAAAAATTTTTAATATCAAGTGGAATACGACAGTCAGATTATTTGGCACTAAAATTAAAGATGAAGTTATTCATAATGCAGGTGCAAAGATCAAGGTTGGAGATATCTCAAAGGTTCTATTCAATAAAAACATTCCAATCACGGGCCCATTATCGCTGAATTTGATTGGCGGGCTTTATTTTAGCAAGTCATTATCTCTTGATGCTGAATTGAAATCAGAAAAAATTAACTATTTTTCTGGTTCAACTGATTTAATAAGCACGTCAATGTCTGATTTTAGCAGTAAAATAATTAAGGACTCTAAAGCAGCAGTTGTTAAATATACAACATCATCTGCAAGTACGGTTGTTCAAAATAAAACATGGTCTTCGGTTGGTAGGGTTTTAGATGGTTATGTAAATGATAAAATTCGTTTGACCGTTGCTTTCGGCCCCGAAGTTAGTTCCGGGGTTTTTGCGAAGGCTTCAGCTCAACTGAGCGTTGCTGTTGCTGGTGTAGAAGTTGGGGTTGCTGCGAAATTAAACTTCTTAAAAGCAAAAGTCGCTGCTGCGATATCAGGTACAAATGTTTCCCAATATTTTGATGTTTTGCTTCAAGGTTCGACAGAAATCCTTTCAGGATCGCTTGATGCTTACGCTCAAGCATGGGTAGGATTTAAGACAAAGTTTCTTGGTTACACTGTGGATGCAACTATCGTTATTGCCAAGGGCGTGGCTAATATTTTCAGTTTTGGTGGTTATAACTTTAATCATGATATTTTGATTGCTAGATTTAAAACTCGGGGTGGAATTAGTTTTCATTGGTGTTTGAACGATGTCTCAGATCCTGTTTGCACTATGGGTTATGTTATTGATCCAATTCCAGAGCTTCTTGATTACATTGATAAATCTCCCGATAAATATCTATATGGTTCTTGTCCTAGTAATTACTTCGGTTTTACTTTGAGAGGGTTTGATTATGATCATGTTATCAAAAAATTGGTTTGTGATTACGCTGGAAGTGTTGACAGTAATTCCTGTAATTCAGCCGGTGGGCGTTCAATTGATAAGCAGCTTAAATTCGGTAATTTACTAAAAAATGATTTCAAAGTTTTTGATTTAAGGTGTGAACAAAATGCCCCTGATTCTGATGGTGCTGTATTGCTTTCTTTATTAAGAACCGAATGTCCACCTTTGTTTTTAGGTAGAAGTTTCCAAAGCCGTCTTTATGATGTCACTAGACAGACTACGACTTGTAATTATTCGGGGGCTGTTCTTCTGAAAGATTGTAACGCAGACGCAGGTTTTGATCCGGTTAGTGGTAATTGTGATTATTTTGGTAGTGTAGGATACAATAATAATCGTTTGTTGCGTGTGCCACTAATTTCTGCCAATGGTGGTTCTCATTACGATGCTTTTGACTCAAGCGTTAAGGATGAATACCAAAAATTAAAAAATAATTTTGGTCCTTGATCACCACTTATAGCTGAACCCGACACCTGAAGTGGTGAAGCCTGAATTGCTCCAGCTGTATTCCAGTTCCGCATTCCAGCTTTTCAGGAAAGTGTGATCAATGCTCACACTTGAAAAGTAACTGGTTGTATTTTCAAAATTTGATGTTGAAGAAGAAAAACTGTAAGAACTCGACCAGTTGTCAAGAAAGCTCCAGCTTGAGCTTAAGTAGTAGCTGTATTTCGGGTATCCGCTTGTGCTCAACACACTGTCCGAAGTGTTTACCAGATTTTGTCGACGATTCCGATTCGGATTTCGTCCCCCGTTTTGGTTGTTCGCCAATGGGCCTTTCAGTGCGGGAATGTTTATTGATGGGTCGGTGTACTGATAGACTGACCCTCCAAGTGCAAAAGATATTTCATCGGTAAGATCCTGATTTGCTTGTGCACTGATTCCGGCGGAGTAAAAGCTTTCTTCAGCGGTTTTTTTTGTTCCGGTGAGGCTCAGATCAGAAGCATATTTTGATAGCATCAAACTCGCCGTAAAACTGGTGGTTTGATCTTCAATTAAAAGGTCATCAAAGCCATGAGTGATGCTTGGATCAATTCCCATTGCGCGAATATTGTTGGGCTCTGAACGATAATAGCCGCTGATATAGTAAGAAAGATCATCGTTGATTTGTGAGCCGACTCCAGCCTTGTATTCGTTGGTGGTGCTGCCTGAAGAAAGTGTGTTTTGAAAAGTGGTGACGAGGTAATCCTTTTCACTCAAGCTCCAGGTACCGCTCAAGTTAACGTCACGATAGCTGCTTTCACCAAAAGAGTTGCTGTTTTTCAAAGTGTGGGCATGAACGACACTCGATAAAAGTACCAAAATAAGGATGATCGATTTTTTCATAATTTTGCTATCACTTTAAAGATGGCTTCAGCTCTGGTTTCAAGACTTGCTGTTTCGAGTGTTTCATTTTCAGTGTGAAGTCCGGTGCCGACCGCGCCCAGACCATCGATCATCGGAATACCTGGCTGATATAAATAATTTGAATCAGAAGATCCTGCTGCGGCTACCACTGATATTTTCCTGCCTTCGATTTTTTCAATTTCTTCGGCAAGACTTTTTCCCAGTCCGATTGATTCGACATTCAGTCTCATTGCGGGGCAATCTTCATGTAACTTCCATTTTACCTGATCTGAATAAGCTGATTTTTCGATGACTCTGAGAATGTCTTCATGAACCTGATCTCGAAGTTGATTGCTTTCATAGCGAACATCGAGTTTTGCGATCGCCTCTGAAGGAATGACATTGAACCCATTTGTATTGCTATGAAATGAGCCAAGGGTGGTACTGGAGCCCTGTTCCGGTTTTCCTATTTTCTCGATTTCAGAAATCAGTGATGCGAGTGCGCTTCCTGGATTCATGACTTTTCCAGCGTCTCTTCCCGCATGGCCACCAGGTCCTTGCAGGGTGAATTCATACCAGCGGTTTCCTCGACGGGAATGAATGATTGAACCGTCTGGAAGGGATGGTTCAAAGCCGAGAATGATTGAAGCGGTAGCACTTTGAGCTTCTAGCCATTTTGAAAAACCGGGTGATCCGATTTCTTCAGAAGGCATGCATAAAAGTTTTACTTCATAATCACGAGAAGAAAGAGTAGCCAGCTTTTCGAGTAACAGCAAGGTGACGATGATTCCGCCTTTGTCGTCTATGACTCCCGGGCCAACGGCACGAGAACGGTCATCGTTCCAGCTGATTTTTTGAAAGTTAGAATCAACCGGAAAAACCGTATCAGCGTGAGTAACTAGCAAGATGGTACGAATGGGGGAAATGGCTTTATTGTGTTCAACTGCAGGCAGAGTCGCACAAAGTGCTGAAGGCTTTCCGTATACGGCGCGATGCCAGTCGATCAATAAACCTAGTCCTTGTGCTTCATTGGCGATGGTTTCAAGAACGGTCATGATTCCAGTAATGTGGTCATGATGTGAGTTCTGATTGACGAGGATCTCTAATAGATTTTGAGCATTCATGGAATGGGCTTGATTCCTTGCCCGCGCAGGCTCTCAAATATTTTTGTAGAGAGATGAAAACGGAATGAGCCTTCATCTGACTGAAGTTCAGATGAATTAGTGACTTCAAATGCAAAAACTTCCTGAAGAAGAATGTTCTCTTGTTCGATGCCGGTGATTTCCTGAATGGATACGACTTTTCGCGAACCACCGTAAAATCGTTTGATCTGAATGATGAGTTGTATCGCATTCGCGATTTGTCTTCTCATCGCAGAAAGAGGTATCTCATGACCTGCATTCATCATCAGTGTTTCAAGTCTGAAGAGCGCATCGCGAGGTGTATTTGCATGAATGGTGGTCATTGATCCTTGGTGACCGGTATTCATGGCTTGAATCATGTCCAACGCCTCTGGGCCACGACATTCGCCGACGATGATGCGATCTGGACGCATGCGAAGTGCATTGTGAACCAATGTTTTTGCGGTGATCGAGTCAGAACCGAAACTGCCGGAGTGAGTCATCATTTTTACCTGGTTAGGAAGGATGAGCGGAATTTCAGCTGAATCTTCAATAGTGATGACGCGTTCATGTGGTGGAATCACACCGATCAAAGCGTTGAGAAGCGTTGTTTTTCCCGTTCCGGTACCGCCGCTGATTAAAATGTTTTGTTTGCCAACGATGCATGCTTCGAGGAAGTGGGCAATGCGTCGGTCCATGGTTCCATTGGCGATGAAATTGTCAATTTGATAACGCTTCGGAAAGCGTCGAATCGTAATGCAAGGTCCTGTTTCGACAATTGGTGGTACAACAATATGAACTCGTGAGCCATCGGGCAGAGTGGTCATGGCGAGTGGAGATTCAGGGCTGATGGTTTTTCCTGAAGGATCCAATAAAATTCTGACTAACCGATTCAATTCATCAATTGATTTGTATCGCACCGGAGTAACTACGATTTGCCCGCGCTTTTCGATCGCAATATTTCTAAGATCGTTGATCATGATCTCGGTCACTTCAGAATCTTGAATGAGCGGGTTTAAGAGTCCTAAATCCGGCATCGGTGCGCCATTCGCGACAGTGGGAGCATTGGGTTGTGTCGTGACAAAGGGAGATCGAACCGCGTTCGGATCGGTGTTTTCTTCTTTATCAAATTTAGAACGAATGCCCATGCTTTTATTATCTCTACTTTATTTAAAATATGCTAGGCTGAAATCAGGAAAGAATCGAAAACAATGAATGATGACAATGGGTTGACGAATGGAAATCAGTCAGGTGCAGGGGTTGGCGCAGTCGTTCAAGAAGCGGTGCCTAAGGTTGCCGAGCCACCGAAATATGCGGTTTTATTGCATAATGACGACTATACCACGATGGAATTCGTGGTCGAGGTGTTGACAATCGATTTTTCAAAACCATCTGAAGAAGCAATGGCACTGATGTTGAAAGTGCATGAGGAAGGCAAGGCAGTCGCGGGAATTTATTCTCATGACATTGCCGAAACCAAAGTGGTCAAAGTGACTGAGAAAGCGCGTAAGGCGGGTTTTCCATTGAAGTTGACCATCGAAAAGAGGGAATCATGATCGGAAAAAAAGCAGAAGCAGTATTGAATCGGGCCCTGACTTATGCGGTTGAACGAAAACATGAGTTCCTCACTCTTGAACACGTCATGCTTTCACTTCTTGATGAAAATGAAGTGAAGCAGACCATTCAGCATTGCAAGGGCGATATCGAAAAAATGAAAGAAAGCATTTCTGCTTATCTTCAAAGAGAAGTTCCGATTGCACCTGAAAATGAAAAAGGCGAAAACGAGAATCCAATTGCCACTCTTGGCGTTCAACGCTTGGTTCAAAGAGCGATGTTTCAAGTTCAATCGTCAGGCAAGAGTGAAATCGCGCCAGTTGATTTGTTGGTGGCTATTTTTCAAGCCAAAGATTCCTGGACACTTTATCTCCTCACTCAACAAGGCATTGATCGCCTCGATGTGATCAGTTTCGTCAGTCATGGAATTGCTTCCGATGAACCTCAAAACGATTCCAATCTGACAAACCAGGAAAATGGCGAAGGTGACTCATCTCGTGCAGCGATGAACGATGCGCTTACCCAATTCACGGTCAACCTGAATGAGCGTGCAAAAAACGGAAAGCTTGACCCGATGGTCGGCCGTAAGCATGAGCTTGATCGGGTGATTCAAACCTTATGTCGTCGTCGTAAAAACAATCCCCTGCTGGTGGGTGAAGCCGGCGTCGGTAAAACCGCAATCGCTGAAGGACTTGCAGAACGAATTGTAAAAGGTGAAGTGCCTGATCACCTGAAAAGTGCGGTTATTTATTCTCTTGATTTGGGCGGTTTACTTGCCGGTACCAAGTTCCGTGGCGATTTCGAACAACGCATGAAGCGTGTGATTCAGGCTCTTGAAGTCAAGCATGAGCGCGGTTCATTTCCGGTATTGTTCATTGATGAAATTCACACCATTATTGGTGCAGGCTCCGTGAACGGTGGCACTGTTGATGCGGCAAACTTGTTGAAGCCTCTGCTTGCTCGCGGCGAAATTCGAGTTTTTGGTTCCACAACCTTTCAAGAATACCGTACCGTTTTTGCTAAAGATCAGGCGCTGTCCCGCCGCTTTCAAAAAATCGATGTGGTTGAGCCGACTCAAGATGAAACCATTCAAATTCTTCACGGGCTTAAGCCCCAATTCGAATCACATCACGGTTTGACCTATACCAATGATGCGATCAAGTCGGCGGTTGAGCTTTCGGTGAAGCATTTGACTGATCGTTTTCTTCCTGACAAGGCGATCGACGTAATCGACGAAGTGGGTGCGAAGCTCCGTATCGCTAAAAAGAAAGAAGTGACCCAGGTTGATGTTGAGGAGATGGTAGCTCAGATGGCCCGTATTCCTGCCAAATCGGTGAGCTCTTCTCAAAAAGATCGTCTTCAGTCACTCGATAAGAATTTGAAAATCACTATTTTTGGTCAAGATCACGCTATCGAGCGAATCGTATCGAGCATTCGATTGTCTCGTTCAGGACTTCGTTCCGGTGATAAACCAATCGGTTCGTTCTTGTTCTGTGGTCCTACCGGTGTTGGTAAGACCGAACTTTCAAAGCAAATTGCAGCTCAAATGGGGGTATCATTCCTTCGTTTTGACATGAGTGAATACATGGAACAGCACACGGTATCCCGTCTCATCGGCGCGCCTCCGGGTTATGTTGGTTTTGATCAGGCTGGCTTATTGACCGATGCAGTGAATAAGAATCCACACTCTGTTGTCTTGCTCGATGAGATTGAAAAAGCGCATCCGAGCGTTTGGAATATCCTGCTTCAGGTGATGGACCACGGGTTCCTCACCGATAACAATGGTAAGAAGGCTGACTTCAGAAACGTGATCTTCATCATGACTTCTAACGTGGGTTCACGTGATTCAGAGCGCCGTACGGTTGGGTTTTCAAGTGAAATGGGTGGCAGTAATGCGGCTCAAAAAGAGCTTGAGCGTACGTTCTCGCCTGAATTCAGAAACCGTCTTGATGCGGTGGTGTTCTTCAACCCACTCAGCATGCCGATGATGGAACAAGTGGTCAGTAAGCAACTGGTTGAGCTTGAACACTTGTTGCTGGCGAAAAACATCGAGATCGAATTCGATGCAGATGTTCGCACCTGGTTGACGAATAAAGGCTATGACCCGAAAATGGGAGCGCGTCCGCTTGGGCGTGTGATTCAAGATGAAATCAAGCGTCCGCTCTCGGAAGAGATTCTTTTCGGTAAACTTGAAAATGGTGGTGCAGTTCGAGTGTGCTTGAAAGATGATAAGCCGCACTTTGTGGTTGAGACGAAGATACCGTCATTGCCGAATCCGGTTAAGCAAGAGAGCTAGCATCAGTCGGCTGTGTATTCTGAAGTAGTGTAAGCCGGAGTTCGAATGATTCTTGAAATTCTAACTTCATCGATTGATCCTGGGAACCATAAGGAATTTCCGACTCCTGGTGTGCTGTTAGCACCGATTCGGAATGGCCCGGTTCCAGCTGGAATGGTGGTTGAGCCCGCGGTTCCGATGATCCCGCTTCCGAAGCTACCCATTGTTGTAGTTTCGGCATATGAGAAGTTTACTGTACCAAGGTTATAGGTAACCGCTAGATAGTGCCAAGTATTGATCTTTCCTGCCGCAGTGATATCTCCCAAGCTGCTTGAACTCACAATGGTTGGTGTTGTCCCGCTTCTGTAAACAACAAAATCAAAGTAATATGCGGCCGTATTTAAACGACGTAGTCTGAGTTCCCATCCACTTGAACCATTAGTTTTTGAAAGTAGAACCCAGTAGTTTCCGGTGGCCGGGTAAGTGCTCCATTTTACTCTTAACTCAAGCGTAAGTTTGTCTAGGCCGAGGTTCAGAACGTTGTTGTTTGCGACTGTGTAATATTTGCTGGTTCCAAACAATCGACTTGATTTTGAAGTGGTGGTACCAGGCGGAATTGTGAGTTGAACACCGGTTGTGTCGTTAGTTGCAAGAGTTGCTGTTCCCGGAACTAAAGTGTTGCTGAACAGGCTTGCATAGTTACTGCTATCAGTTAAGTGCAAGCTGGTATTGGTTGCTGATGTATTCAGATGATAAAGCGCCATGGTGTTATAAAAAGCTTGTGTCCATGAGTAACTGACTGGGTCACCAGCATTTGAAGACGCATCGATCGCTCTTACATAATAAGTTCTTGCTCCATTCGAAATGGTTGAACTTTGAATTGCAGTTCCCGACGTGCAAGCGCTCCAGGTTGCAGTTGTATCAAGCCTGCATTGAAAGGTAACCCCGCTCGTGGTTGAATTGAATACGAAGCTCGCAGTTGAGCCGATGTTCGGTGAAGTGGGGCCACTTAATATTTGAGTAACTGGCCTTGTATTTCTTGTCCAGGTTACCGTAGTGGCTGTTGAGGTTACACCAAGATAGCTCTGGGTAAGGTTGAAATTGTAAACACCGTCTACTGTTTTTGAAATCATGTATAGAAACTGATTGTTGGTACAAGTTTGTGACAGGCTGTTTGAAGGGTTGCTTACATCAGATGCACTGATATCACCGCCAATTGAAATGGTTTGATTGGATGTACAGCTACCGAAAATGGTCAAGCTGTTTGCTCCGTTAGTGATTGAGGTCGGGTTGGGACTCAATACTACTGGAGTGTTGACGGTACCAATAAAACGAGTCCACTTGAATGAAGCGATCGGAGAAACATTCGAGTGAAGATCAGTTTGCTTGATGTCAAACAAATAGTCGGCATCAACAGACTTGATGACTTCGAATTGAAAAGAATTATTCGAATCACATACCATTGAATCCGTATGAGCATTGCTGATCGTCACTGTTGAATCGGCTTCGCATGTTCCAATGATGGTCAAATTACCAGAAGAAATGAATGAGCTTGGAGAAGTGCTGGTATTGAGAACAGGAGTGGTGATTGCTGGAGCAGCAGGTAAAGTTGTTTTTCGATCCCATTCCACGCGTGTATTCGCTGAATAAACATTGTTATTTGGATTGAATTGATTCAAGTCGAATTTAAAGAGCCCATCAGAACTTTTTTGAATGGTGAATCTTACAGGGCTACTGGTGCATGACTGCGAAAGTGAGTTTGCAGGGCTGGTAACTTCGCTTGAAGTAATGTCACCGCTGATGTTTACAATAGCTTTGGTCGGCGAAATGGTTGCATCGCATGTAACATATAAATCCATTGATGAGGTATTTGATAAATACGGATTATTGTTTGTCGGGGTAGAAACAGTCGGTTGAAACATCGGAGTTGGAGTCAGACTGCTATCGCGTTGCCATGTAAACAAAATTCCAGAGGTGGTATTTCCAGCAAAGTCTTTTTGATAAATGGTATAATTGTATGTTCCGTCAGCTGACTTAGTGACAGTGAAAATCACTTTCCCTGTAGCCGGACAAGGGAGATTGCTGTCAGCGCCGTTGCCTGTAATGAATACATTCGTTTCATTTGGCGTACAAGTTGCGGTGACGTCAACATTGCTACTGTATGAACGGTAAGGATTAGTGATTGGGTTGTAAAGAGTGACCTCAGCAGGGGTAATCGTATCTCTCGTCCAAATTTGTTCTGTTTTTAACGAATTATTTCCTGCAGCGTCGGTTTGCTCGATGTAAAAAGTGTAGTTCGCATCATCGGTCTTGGTGACCGTGAATGAGTAAGAGGTATTAGCACAAGTTGTTGAATCGGTATCGGTATCTCCACTGATTGAAACGGTTGAGTCATTCTCACAAGCACCACCGATTGAAATGGTATTTGAATTTGAATAGTGATGTGGATGATTGATGGAGGTAATGGTTGGAGCAGCCGGGATTGTTGTTTTCCGATTCCAAGTGACACTCACCGAAGCCGAATCAACCAAGCTGGCATTTTGCTGTTTTACTGAATAGTGATAAATACCATCGGTAGATTGAGAAACAATGCTGCTAAAACTAATTCCAGAACAGGTTGACGAAGTGACTGGGGTTCCATTTCTGCTGATGATAACAGAATTGCCGTTTGTACAGCTTCCGGTAATGGTGATGTTGTTTTTGTCGGGGGTGCCGGCATTTGTAAAAAACGGATTGGCAGAGGTGAGAACTGGTGTTGATGGTATTCCTACCGTTTTGTTCCAACTGAAAGAAGTATCGCTAGAAGTATTACCCGCTAGGTCGGTCTGACTCAATGTAAATGCATAAATGGCGCTACCACCAGAACTTGGGGTATAGTTGAACGATACAGGAGATGCGGTGCAGTTTTTTTGTTCGGTATTGCCGTTCACCGACATGTTGACCGTAGCATTCGTTTCGCAGCTCACAGACAAAGTAATGTCAGCGTCGGAAGAGGTGACAGAGTTTCCCGAATAGTTCAAGACTTCTGGTGCAAGTACCGTGGTATCGATCGTCCATGTGTAACTAAGATTGCTGGATGTGTTGAGTGCAGTATCAGTTTGATAGAGGGTGTAATTGTAGGTACCATCACCCGTTTTAGATATGTTTAGAGTATAGGAATTTGAATTACCGCAAATGGTATGGTCAGAATAGCTGTTTGGACCACTGATATTAACTGTTGCCCCAGCCTCGCAACCACCGATTAAGGTTAAATTGGATGTATTATTGATACAGGATGTGGAATTGCAATTTGATGTATTGTGGTTGGTGATGCTCAGTGACTGGGAAAGGATTGTGTCTCGTACCCAATCGATGCCGAGTGGTGGTGAAGAGTCATTGCCCGCACGATCGGTTTGAATCACATCATAATGATAATTTCCATCACTGGTTTCTTCTACATTGAAAGAATATGCACCGTTTGTGCAAGAAGTTGAAAATGTTTGTGTCCCAGTGAGTTTCACCGTCGATTGATTTTCGCAAAGGCCAGAAATGCTTTGATTGTTGTTTTTTGTCCTTATGAATCCACTAGAAGGAGTGTCTACAGTGAGGCTGGTTGGAGCAATTGTGTCTCTTTCCCATCCGACCGTAACCGCACCAGAAGTATTCATTGTGGTTGGATCGGTTTGAGTGAACGAAAATTGGTAAAGTTGGTCACTTGATTTATTAATAGTGTAACTGAATGTCGAGTTATTGCAGGTTTGGGTCAGTGAATTGGTAGGGGAGTAAACATCATTCGCGCTGATGTCACCACCTACTGTTACGGTGTAGCCGGTGGTGCAAGTACCATCAATCTGTATGGAATTTTGATTTGAAAAAGTTACAGGGACAGTGGGTGAAGTGATTTCAACGTTATCTGGTAGGTTAGTATTGATTACCCAGTCAAATCGAACGGTTGATGAATCAAGAGCACCATTTGCCTTTTGTACCAGATAATAAGTATTGGTGCCGCTACCTTGAGGAGTTAAATTGAAAGCAAAAGCATTCTGTGCACAAAGATTTGAGTTTGTTTCAGAGCCACTGATATAGACTGTTGCGGTGTCAGCACAGGTTCCGCTAAGGGTAAATGAAGAAGCATTAGAAGTGTACGGACTATTCACTGAAAGTGAAACCGGTGCAAGTTTACTTAAGGAAGTTACGGTTGAATTGTTTCCTGCGCTTGATTTGCTAGAACTTCCTTTCTTGGAGCAACCAGAAAAGAAAATAAGAGATGAGATGAGAAGCAATCTCATCCATGATGCTTCGCTATTTTGGAATATTTTTTTGAAAAACACCTTATTGATCACCCCGCTTCCATATAGACAATCTTTAGATCGCCTATAGTTATTATCGGTGAATTGATGACGTTTCTCAAATGTGTCTGTTGCGACACTCTTTTGACCATCAAAAGGGTCAATCTGAATTGAATTCAGTTGTGTTGGTGGTAATAGTTCTCACCGTTTGCGAGATTCTGACTTCATCAAGAGATGCCATTAACCTGTAAGAAGGAGATGAGCCTGATGTTTGGTTTGCACCAATTTTGAGATTAGCCGTACTGGTTGCAATTGTTGCCGACCCGGCGGTACCGATATTTCCGCTTCCTACTTCAATAGGACTGCTGCCAAAATAAAGTTTTACGGTACCCGAATTCCAAGTAGAAGCAAAATAATAGAAGGCTGTCGTATTGAGGGTCATTACACTTGAAGTGACGGTATTAATATCAGTACCGTTTAGACTTGCCACAAATTCGAGTACGGTTCCTGCCGAAGGCGCGCTGACTTTTTTAAGTCTGAGTTCCCAGCCATAACTTCCTGAAGCACCACTTTTTGATAGCAAGGTAAAGTAATCACCAACGTTGGTAAGTAAGGAAGTTAATTTAATTCTTCCCTCAATGGTCATTTGATCCTTACCTAGATTCAGAGAAGTATTGCTGGTAGCCTGGAAAGATCTGCTGGAAGAAAACTTAGCACAAGTCGGTGAAGCAGCGGGAAGCACGCACGCCGAGTCTACTGATGGAGTATTGGTTAATAAGCTCAACGTGTTGCCGTAAGGCCCACTGTCGGCGCTTAGGGTTCCATTATTGAAGTGGTATAGAGCGATTGTTTTATAGCCGTTTTGTGTCCAAATGTGTGTTTTTTCTGCTCCGACATTTCCCGCAGGGTCGGTTGCCTTGACTGTGAATGTCCTGCTGCCATTGGTTACTACTGAAAATGTTTTAGCAGAAGTACAACTCGAAAAAGTCGAGTCTGTATCGAGTTTGCAAAGAAAGCTTGAACCGGCTTCATTTGAAGAAAACTCAAAAGTTGCCGTTAAAAAGTAATTGGTAGTCAACGGTGTTGAGGTAATGGTTGTGGTCGGTGCTAATGTGTCTCTCACCCAAGTTCTGGTTGAGTCTGGTGAGTCATTTCCATAAATCGATTGTTTGACATTGAAATTGTAAGTTGCATCAATGCTTTTGTTTATTGTGAATTGAAAAGCATCGTTTGAACAAGTTGTAGTCGATGCCGCATCACCTGTAAGAGTTACCGTGTAGCCATTATTACAGGTTCCGGTGATGATCAATGTTGAAGCATTGTTAGTAGTGGTCGATAATGAGGGACTGGTGATCAGTGGTGCTGCAATTGATCCCGATAGTCTGTTCCAGGTAAGGCTGATTGAGGGTGAAGTGTTTGATGCCGCGTCAGTTTGAGTGATTCCGAATGAATAGGAGCCATCATCTGACTTGGCTACGGTAAATGAATAAGTGTTTCCTGTAGAGCAAGTCGTTGTTGCGGCATCATCACCTGAGAGCGTGACGGTTGAATTTGCTTCGCAGCCGCCTTCGATGATGAGGTTTCCAGGAGCCGTAAAAGGTGAAGCTGATGGGCTGGTGATAGTCGGGGCCGCAGGTGCAACCGTGTCTCGGGTCCAAGTAATCATGGCATCAGCAGATGATAATGAATTGTTTTGGTTCGTTTGATTAATACTGAAATGAAAGGTCGAGTCGGTGTTTTTTTGAATGACGAAGCTGACCGGACTTGAACTACAGTCTTGCGTGAGTGCTCCCGAAGGAGTCACAACTTCTGAAGCACTGATGTCACCATCCAGTGCGACAAGCGAAGGTAATGGAGATTGAGTGGTATCACACGATGCCGTAATCGTGATTTGTGAAGAGTTTGAAACCAACGGATTTGGATTCGGTGAGGTAATGACGGGAGTAATCGGCATTGTAGTGCTTCTTGTCCAGGTCAACATGGTAGCATTCGAGTGATTTCCAGCAAGATCAGTTTGAATGAAAGAAAAATTGTATGTTCCATCTACGTTCTTATTGATGCTGAATGTAAAGTTTCCAAAAGAATTGCAGGGAGTGGTACCGGTTGCATCTCCGCTAAGGCTGATGTTTCCTGATAAAGCTTCACAGGTGCCTGAGACCATTAGTGTTGAATCAGAAGAGAGATATGAATTGTTAGCAGGGTTGGTAATGGTAACTGCAATCGGAGCAACAGTGTCCCTGATCCAGATTTTGCTCGTATTTGGTGAGGTGTTTCCGGAAAGATCCTTCTGATCAATGATGAATTGGTAACTTCCATCGGTGATCTTGTTGATGGTGAATGAATAACTGTTTGCATTGCTGCAAGTGGTGCTATCCAAATCCACATCACCGGAAAGATTGACGGCACTGCCAGCTTCACAGGAACCCGAAATCACAATTGAGTCGCTATTGGTATGATAGGGACTTGTGCTCGGAATGGTGATCGTCGGAGAACTTGGTGCAGTCGTGTCTCTGATCCATGTAAAAGTTGCGGCACCAGAAGAGTCGTTTGTGGAATTGGTTTGGCGAAAATTAAAACTGTAAGTAGCATCATTTGATTTCGATACCGTGAAACTGAAGCCGCCCGACATGCAAGTCTGTGTGCCTGAGTCATCACCGGACATTTCTACCGTATTTCCATCGATACAACTTCCTGTGATCGTCAAATTTGATTCACTAGAATGATAAGGGTTTGGAGTTGGTGAAATAATCACGGGGGTAGGTGGTGAGGCTGATGTTTTAATCCAAGTAAGTGTGGTTGGTGATGACGTATTTAGAGCGGCATCACTTTGATTAAAGCTGAAGTTATAGGTTCCATCAGTTGACTTGTTGATGGAAAAGCTGAATGTCTCGCCGACACAGGTTTTTGTATCGGTTGAATCGCCGGCCAGATTCACCACCGCATCGGTTTCGCAGGTTCCAGAAACGGAAAGGGATCCATCTGAAGAAGTAAAGGGTGATGTTGCTGGATTGGTGATCACGATTGCGATAGGAGCGGTGGTATCACGGGTCCACACAAAATTGATGCTGGTTGATGTTGTGCCGGCAGGGTCTGTTTGATTCAGTGTAAACTGATAGGTTCCGTCAGTAGACTTTGGAATGGTAACTGAAAATTGATCGCTGATGCAAAGAGTTGATGTTGTTACATCTCCGCCGATATTGACTGTCGATCCATTTTCGCAGGTTCCAATCAACAATAGCGTTGAAGTGTTGCTGATGAACGGAGAGGTGTGGTTTGTGATCGTCAACTGAGACGGAGGAGTATTGTCCCGATTCCACGTAAATGAAGTTGCAACAGAGGTGTTTCCCGCTAAGTCTGTTTGATCAAGACTGTAAATATAAGTTCCATCAACCGATTTACTGACGGTGAAACTGTAGCTGTTGTCAGTGCAAGTTACGGATGAGTTTTCAGCACCACTCAGTTTTACAGTCGCCATGTTTTCACAACCGCCACTGATCGCTACCGTGGTTTCAATTGATGAGTAAGGGTTGGTAGTGGGTTGTACGATGGTTGGCGCTAGTGGCGCTACTGTGTCGCGATTCCAGGTAAAGTCGACTGAAGCAGATGGCGTATTATTCGCATTTTTTTGAACAAAAGAATAGAGATGGGCGCTGTCAGTACTTTGAGTGCTGTCAAAAGAAAACTTGTTGTCATTCGAACAAGATGTCGAGCTTGACTGCGCGCCACTCATGGTGACGATGTTGCCACTGGTGCAGGTACCCTCGATCGTGATTGAGGTTAAATTTGAATGGTAAGGTTCAGTTGGTGAGGTGATGACCGGAGTGGTTGGAATGCTTGAATCCCTGATCCACGTAAATTTGATTGAGTTTGAAGATCGTCCCGTGTTTGAAGTTTGTTTGATGAAAAAATCGATGGTACCGCTACTGCTTGGGGTGACAGAAAATGAAAATTGTTGGTTAAGGCAAAAGCGATTTAAGTGTTTTCCGCCAGATAGGTATACCGTTGCATTTTCGGTGCAAGTCCCACTAATGGTGATTGAAGTTGAGTTCGCCGTGTAAGGATTGGTTATGGGTGCGGTGATGGTGATATCACTCAATGGTGTGCTGCTATTATTGAAGTTGTTAAGAGATGTCGTGGTGGAGAGGGGAGCTGGTTTTTCAGTTTTTGTATCTAATTGAGTACAGCCGATCGCTAGCATTACCATTGCCAGCGACAACAACGCTTCAGAAGTTTTCTGTTTTATAGTCTTCCAGACCATCAAGCCCTCGCAGTTACTTATCGATAATAAAGGACTTTCTCTTTATGAAATTATCGATCAAGACGCGATTGGCTTCAATGTGTCGTTTAAGACGCACTTTGTTTTCATTTGGAAATTTCAGAGCAAAAAAAACCTCCGGTGCTTTTCACACCGGAGGTCGATTTTATTGATCCTTTCTTTTAATGGTTATTGAAAACACCTTGGGTCAGACTGAGCTGCCTGGTAAGCAAGAGATTGGTTAGGGGTGTTCAAGATGATGCGTCCTGCTCGGTCCATCACTCTGAAGAATGTATTTCCGTAAGCATCCCTGCCAGGCATGACTTGGCAACTGGTTTGTCGTGGTGGGTAACCGCCGTTGCCGTAACCACCATTTCCGTAACCCCCGTTGTTTCCTGGATAGGGAGGTTGTTGAGGATTGGTTTGAGAGCTATTGTTCACGATTCCACTGCAAAATCCCATGGATTGTGATTGTTGTGCAAGTCGAAGCGCTTCCGCATATTGAACGGTATTTCCTACGACTCTTCCCATTCCATCTTTAATCATGAACAGTTGGTAACCGCGTGAATCATAGTAAGAGTTGATTACACAAGGGCCCACTCCAGGATAACCGCCGCCATTGCCATTGCCAGGGAATGGGTTTGGAGTAGGAGGATAGCCGCCGCCGTTTGATCCACAAGTTCTCCATGATAACTGATAGATCATCCCAGATGAAACGTCAGCACTGTCGAGAGTCAGCATGGTTTGTTCATTATACTGATTGGTTTGTGCTGCAATGCTGGTGTTGGTTCTGAGATTGACATCGGCACCGCAGGCAGACCAAACATTTGCAGTCGCTACGAGTTGATTATTGAGAGTGAAGTTTCCATCTTCTGCTCCAACAAAATTTTTGTGGTAGGAGGGCCCGTTTTGGCCTGCAAAGAAGTACTCCACATCAAAAGTCGCACTCGCGTTGTAGGGCAACCTCTTGTACCCGCGATAATCGATTTTGATGATCGAAACCGAATACCCCGACGGAACGTGTACTGGTATTGCAATTTGACAGGCTTTGCGATCAATGGTTCTTCCCGATGATCCACCGGCATCGACCTGGAAGGCGCCGAATAAAATGCTGAGTGCTTGAGCATCAGGACTGAGAGTTGCAGAAACAGTGCCGAGGGGGCACCCAGTACCGTTGTAGCTTGGAGTTCCGAGCTGAATCTGATTCACCGGCAATTGTGCATAAGCAGTTGATGATGAGAGTGCTGAGATTGCCAATGCGCTCAGAGTGGAAGTTGCAAGCAATCCTCTCGCTATGCCGTATGCAGGTTTGTGAAAAGTTTCATTGAATACTGTTTCTGAAAAATTAGAGATCGCACCTGTGAGCCAAGAACCAGCTGATGTTGCCATCGCATTAGTGATCCACTTCATGATTGAGTTTGCTTTGTTGCTTGAAGAACGGTTGGTTTTCATTTTTGTTTCTCCTCTGTTTTGGCTAAGAGCAGTGTTTGTGCCAAAACGAGCAGGAGTTTTTTTGGTCGAAGTTAAATAAAAATAGTTAAGTGATTACAGGCGCTTGAAGTGTTTGTTTCTTGACGTTTTTTTTGGTTCAACAAAGCTTGTGTGAAGAAGGAGTTCAAAATGACACCATTTTTTTGGTGCCGATTTGAGACCACTGCAGATGCTGCGCATCAAGTGCTTGAAACAATTAAACCCTGTTTTGGCACGCATCCTGCTGATCAAAAACAGTAAAGCGATTTAAACCATTCAACCCAGAGGACACCACCCATGATCCGAACCATTTTGATTCTATTACTTGCCATGACGTCATCATCTGCACTTGCTCAAGTGATTCCGCACCATCATCCAGTTGGGCCATGTTTGATTCAACAACAACAGAATGGTGGCTACTCGGTATTTAATGTTTTTGATGGTCGAGGTACTTTCATCGCTTCTTACACTGACTATAACCAAGCGTTTCTCACCGCTCAGAATTACGATCGAATGGGATACTGTCATGGCATCCGCACGAACTTCCCCAATCAGCCTTATCCGGCTCCACGCTCTTATTGCCAGATCATGCAAGGGCGTGATGCATATGGAAACTTCTTTTATCGCGTGATTGATCGAGTGGGGCGCATTCTTTATACCACCCCATTTTATAATGAGGCTTTTCAGGTTTCTCAAAACGATGGCCGTTGCTATCAGTAGGGATTGATTCATCAAAACAAAAAACCCCCGAACTACTTGCGTGATTCGGGGGTTTTTTGTTTTTAAAATTTAAAAATTAAGCGGCTTTGCCTTTGGAATCCCAATTGCTCCACCAGTTTTTAGCCCAAACGGTGTCAGTGTTCTCAACCCATTTGTTGCCACGTACTTCTTTCCATACGAACTTTTCAAGATCATCGTGTGAGTGAACGTCAAGCCAAACGGTGCAATCCCATTGGCCTGTTGTAGACCATACGCCTTTTACCCATTTGCTTTTTTTCCAGCCTTGCCATGCGGTTTCAGGTGTACCCGGTTTCCATTTGATATTTACCCATGCTTGCCATTGATTTGCTGCCATTTCAAACTCCTGTAGAAAGTGAGACATTAACGTTTAATGTTCTGTTGTGAACTGATCTTATTATATAAATTATATTTAAAAAAGATCAAGAGTGGGTAAAATGGCGAAAAATCATCGAAAACGTCATAAAAGTCACGCTGATCGGGAGGAAATACTTGAGAATTTCTTTCTCCGAAACCTGATCTTTCAAAATGCTCTTAACTCCAATAATTGATTGAAACGCCAGTGGCACACCGAGCGCGGTAGCGGCAGCGACTGCTCCATGATTTTCAGGAATAACCAACGGTGAAATGAAGAGATTGGCAATAGTACCGGTTCCAATCATGGCTGAACTCAACCAGCCAAGAAACGGAATACCATCATCGAGTAATGACTGAGGAAGGTTCATCAGTAGGGTTTTCATGGCCCCGCTGAGTTTGAGTTGTTGAACGGTAAACGTGATACAGAATAGAACCGCAAGTGTTCTTCGGGAGCGATTCAGTGCGGGCTTTAATAGGTCACCCGATTTTGAAATGGCAATACCAAAAATTAAAAACACCCAACCCGGATTGAAAATTCGAATCGGGGTTCCTGGGAATTTTTCATCCATCCAATATTGTTTACCTAGCCAAAGGGTGGTGAGAAGAAGCGTGTAGATGAACAAGCCTTTTCGATGTTTGATTTTGAGGATTTTCTTTTTCTCGATCAAGTGGGCTGAAAAGATGCCGATCACAAAAGTAACAAGCGCCCCTGCTAAAACGGGAAATTCGACACTTTGTTTTGAAACTTTTAGGGTGCAGATTGAATAAACTGTGCTGAGAAGCAAGGTCCAAAGTATCCAGATCGGGCTTGATTCTGTTTTCGTTGCCTTGATTTTACGACGGATAAGAAAAAAAGAAAGTGCAGGAGTGAGAAAGAAAAACGGATAAAGTGATCGAACCGTCATCTCGCTGATGGTCGTGATGTTTTCGGAAATGCCTCCAAATCCAAGTCGTATCGGAGTGCCCAAGGCGCCATACGGAATCCCGTCAATCATGTTGATCAATGGCAAGAGCGCACAAAGTAAAATGGGCAACCCTAGTGCACGAAGTATCGGAGCAATGATGAGGAGTGGGGTACCGAATCCACTGGAACCTTCTACGATCAGGCAAAGTGGAAACCCGACCAATAGCGCTTGCACCACCCGGTTTTGGCTGACTTCTTTAACCAGGTCGGCAAGTGATTGGATCACCCCTTTTTGTTCGGCAACTTCAATGAAGAAAAACGCGCCCAAAACGATAAACCCGATTTCGAAAAGAAAGATCAGTGTGTTTTGTAGGGCTTCAACACTGGCGCCGGCTACAGCCACGCAAGCGAGCAGCGCAATGAATGCCGAATGGACCAAGGCGATTCGAAAAAAAACAAAAGACGCGAACAAGATACAGAACGGAATCAGGGCGATGAAGTGCACAAATCGAATATAACGCAGTTCGTGGCATTTTCTAAACTAAAATGATTGACATTTTTAAATAAAATTTGTTGATAAATTAAACTCGTTGATCTATGATTCGCTGCAGTATGAATAGTTTTATTGCAACCTTCATGGTGTTGGTCACCTTCTTTAATTCTTCTTCGGCAATGGCTGTAGATCAATCGATTGTTCCGACACAAGCTCTTTCCGTTAGGGTGGCTGTTCTACAGCTCGCTCAGTTATTGGCGTCTGAGCGTGAACGTGACAATGGCAAACTTTGGTACCGTGAGGCCAGTGTCATTGAGGCTTTATTGTATCGGGCACCAATGATTTCTCAGGCAGCACTGAATGAAAAGTCATTTGAATTTTCATTCAATCGACTTCGAAAAATCAGTTATGTTCCAAGTTCACATACCCTTTCTTATCATGCACCAATGATTTCAATCGATGTGAAAATTGCTTCAAATGAGTTGCAATCGGCGATCATCAAACACAATGCGATTTTCGTGAAGGTGAGAGACGAAAAAAACAACTTATCAATCGAAGGTGTAACGGAAGAATCACTTGCTGATTGGGAACGCTCTTTGAACTCTCTGGTTCGTCACTCAAGAGGGTTTCAAGACAATCCGTTTCTCGATGCACAGGCCGCACTCAAGCAGACTAAAAGCGACCCGACTAAAATTATACCTACTGAAACTTTTCTAGAGGTAAGAGAGAAATGGGCGCAGGATCTTGATTTTGATCGTTCACCTTGGGAATACACACCGGTTAAACTGGTGTCTTGGCCGATTCAAAAAATTCTTTACGAGATTCCAGCGATGGCTACCAGTTTAGCGACCGAATCAGTCACTCGTTCTCCTTTGCATAATCTTTTAGGTGCATGGGATGAGTTTCGTGGTGCTTTGAAGCTTGGAAAAAACGCTTTCAAGGACATGGCTCTTGGTATTCGTGACCCGAAGACTGCTCGAGCATTAGACGGCACACTCGAGTTGCTTGATGCTTCGCTTAAGCTTGGAAATTCGGCTGCTGGAATCGTGAAAGCAGGGATTTCTACGGTTGCATACCCCATTTATCGTGCGGCAGGCGGCAAAAAAAGTCAGCGAGTCGCTCTTCGGGGTAAAAGAGCGGTGATTGTCTTGATCGATTCGGCGTTGAATAACGATATTTCGACAAACATCATTGATACCTATGGTGAAGAAATCATTCGTAGCAAGTTGAAGAGCATTTCTGATTATTACTGTGTTCGCAGCGGCGCTGAAGAAACTTCAATCGACGCTTGCATTCAAAACATCCCTGCCAATATCCAATACCTTGATGTGGTCTCTTTACAGCATTCTGGTGGAGCAGCAATTGCCGAGAAGTTCATGAAAAAAGCGGTTGCAATGAAGAATGTGAAGCCTGAGCTTTTGCTTTCAATCGGCTGTTATGACAAACCGTCTGAGTTTGTTGAAGGCGAAAATTCTCTGGGCCAGGAAAAAAGTTCATGGGCTGTTCACTACTACCTTGCAAACATGCTTGAAAAAAGACTGCGCGGTTCTTCGACTATCGATGCTTCACAAGAGGCTTATGGTGAAAGTTTTGTCTATAATGCGGTTGATCCGATTTCCTGGGGAGCGGTGCTTCTGATCGGCACATCGATGGAAGATCATTTGAAAGATGGATATTTTGGTTCAAAGCCAAGCCTGATGACGCCTGATTCGGTTGTGAGAAAAACAATCATGGAATCACAAGATGACTGGAGTTACTACTCTTGGGATGTGCAAAGACGCATGCAGCTCCGTAACTTCCATAATAAAGTGGAACAATTGCTTGCTGAAGGAAAAATCACTTTGAAAAAGCGAACATTGGCAATGCTTCGTGAATCTGAAGAGCGGCTTCAGAAGATCACAAATTGATCGAGTCATCACATTTTTTAGTAACAATGTCTTTCAATCGGTCGCAATTGCTTCTGCCTGACTTTTGACAACTGGTGGTCCATAATTCGCTGATCATATTGCAACCAAAGCCAACGCCATTCAGTGAAGAGTGGCTACTCATGATCCCATCGAGAATTGAATAGGCGTTGTTGTAATTGCCACGTTCTTGTTCGAAACTGGCCATCATGATTCCTGCTGTTCTTGATGAAAAATTAAAGCGGGAAAACAGTTTTATTTTTTCATCAACGGATATTTCGGCAACCGCAATGATTCTGGCCAATAGATTCTGGGCTCCAATCCGGTCCGGGTATTTCTCATAAAGATCGGCGGCAACATTGAACACATCTTGAAAGCCACTTTGAGTCATCATCCAGCTCAAGTAAAGATATTGGTTCATGAAACTTTTCTCGGTTTCGTAGGCCTGCTTGAAAACCGAAAACGTATCATCCCAGACTTTTGCTTTTTCTTTTGAGATCGCCACTTCACCACAAATCAAGAGTGCCAATAACGGTGCAATGATTTTTCTTTTTATTCCTGATGCGCGGACGATCAAAAAAAGTCCGATCAAAAGCGGTATCGAAGCTGAAACCAGGTAAGTGTCAGTACCGAAGCGGTGGGTAATTTTCCAAATGACGGGAAAAATGCCAAGTGTGAATGCCGTAAAAACCAGAATTGGTTTTCGTAAATCGGTTAATTTGTAAAAAATATAATAATAGGGAGCGATGAGGCTGAGTCCGAGAATGTTTTGCCACGATTGATAGCCATATTCGCCGATCGATGTCCAATAGGGGACTAAAACCTGCAAAAAATAACGACCATAGACAAGATAAGATGCTCCAATTCCAGAGTCCAAAACATTTGCATATTTTGAATACCCCCCGCTGATCCAGAGGTAGGTTGATGAGTAATATTTCAAATTCAAAATACCGACAACTGCAGCCACACCGAAACTCGGTAACAGTATGAGTAGGTCTTTTCTTTTTCCGTAAAACAACAAGGCGAGTGAAGCAAAGCATGGCCAAAGTATGTTGATGGGTTGTGACAATATGGAAAGAGCAAAGAAAAGGGTGAACCAAATCCAGCTTTTGAGTGAACCCTGAATGAATCGAATCAGGTGTACTGAAGCCCAGACAATGAAAGTAGCCGAAAGAAGATGCTTACGAGAAGAGAGCCAGGCAACCGAACTGATATAAAGTGGTGAAAATGCAATCAGCAGGAGAAGACCATCGATGGCGAGCTTTTCAAATTTAAAAATCAAATTAATGCCTTTGCGTAGACCCATAATCATTCCAACAAAAGTAAGCATGTTCAACGCATGAAAAAAGCCATAGCCGGTGTGACGAAGTAAGAAATAATTGAGAAAGGTAAAAAAATCTCGAACCGGTTGAATGTCTGGAATGTGCCCCTTTTGAAGGGCTTGTAGATAACTGGCAAAACTATTGATTTTCTCAACGTTCCCGACCACCATGATGTCGTCGTAAACCAGAAACGGATCATTTGACAGTAAGTGCCCGTAAATAAAAGTAAGACCAATGGTTAAAATGGTATAGAATAAAATATTTCTAAATTTTTCCTGATCTTTCATCCAATGCTCGTACTTTAGGTTTACTCATTCTGAAGTACAGGTACAGCAAAAAAACAAAGATCAAGCCAATGATTTTTTCAAGTGCGAATGTTTTTGCATCAAGTAAATTTTTAGGGCGAATGAAGATTCGACTAGTGTTGGTGTTCAATTTGATGCCGAGCAATGTTTTGTGAGAAACAAAATGGTCTAGCGGCATTTCGATCGATGAATCCGGGGTTCGCTCAGTTACGGTGTAAAGTGAAGAGTGATTCAGTGGTAGCACTGCATAGCAGCCGTTGGTTTTGCCCTTCAATTCAAAGCTTAATTCTTCAAGATCAGTTCGAAGGGGGTGTGCTATCAGATCATGGCAATGTTCAGGAATGGTTGTGGCTGTGACATCTGCGTCTAAAGCATCATTGATAAAATCGTTTGTTGATCTTTCATCATCAGCCAGGGTGACGATCTCAAGCGCAGTAGTATTGATGATTTTCTTTGGGAATCGGATCATTTTAGATTCAAATTGCTTTTGGGTGGTAAGGCCACCCAATTCATATTCGATCTGTGTATTGGCATTGTAGAGAGCCTTGAGGAAGGCCGGCGTGTTCTCGCTTCTGAAGTTGAAGGTCATGGTATAGGTTTCGTCTTTTTTGGTGAAAAGACCGACTAGCTCAGAGAAGTTCCTGCTCGGATTCGAGTAGAACGAGAGGGTTGGGATGTCAAAATGTAAGCCCACATTATTCGGAATACGGATACCATTTTTAAACTCGGTTCGTTCCAATGGGGTATGGGTGAGTCCTTTGATGTTTTTAAATGCACTTTGACCGGCGTGCAGGTTTGTGTATGCCGGAACACGTTCAATCGAAGCATTCAAGGAAATGCCTGAAAGCAAGGCCAGTGCTGCTAATTTGAATTGTGGATATTTTAGAGAAATCAAAAATACGGTACAAATCGCAATTTCTATCAAAATTGAAAAACCGCTGCTCAGGTGGTGTGCCAATGCCCCTGCTGCAATCAGACCAATGATGACGATGATGACTTTTGGTGAAGTTCTTTTCTGGGTACGAATGAATAAAATCAACAGGCTCGTCACCAAGAGCAAAAAGGGTATCATGAAACGTTGAATAACCCTGAATGAGGCGAATCCGGGTAGGGTGTTGAGGATGAAATCGGTGATGAACGGGGTTTTCATCGAAATCAGGAACAAGATGACAGCAGGGATCATGGTCATCGCAAAAATTTTCAATCGGAATTTAGATCGGAAATTGATGACAATGAAAGTAAAGACCAGTGCAAAAAACGGATAGCTGAGTTCATGGATTTGCCACGGTTGATGTTCAGTTGAAATGGTATCGAGGCTATAAAACAAACTGGCCCGCCATCGTTCAAGAGTGGGTGCAAGAAAAGAAAAGGCGGCCATTTTGTCTTTGATGTTTCTTGATAATTCATCGGCACGGAAAAAGGTGAGCTGACTTTTTAATTCCATGAAAGCAAATGCAATGGCGCTCAGTTTGATCAGTAAGAGTACAATAAAGCTTCGGACGATTTCAGATTTTTTTTTGCGATAGCAAATGATGAATAGCAATATGGGAAAGAGGCAAAGAACGGTATAATAAATTCCCTGATGCGCGAGGTAGCCGAATATTTGGCTCATTGAAAAAACAATGATCAATAACTCGATGAAACCAAATCGAATGTTTTTTCTGACCGCACTGACAAGGTAGAGGCTCATTGGAACCAGCATCGACGATAAAATGAAGTTCACATGCCCTGCATTGAATCGCATGATCAGAACCGGTGCAAAGCCGATTAACACGGTAGAAAACAAATAATCGGTAAAACGCAATTGGCGCCAGACTTTGATGAATTTCAAAAGAAAATATACGGTCAGCGTCTGAATCAAAATCAGTGAAAAATTGATTGTTTGAGTGATGTCTAGCCCAAGTAGATAGAGCAGGTATTCGAATGAGACGATTCCTGTTACTGGATAAAGCGCAATGCCACCGCCGACGCCGAAATGAAAAGGCAGTAACGGGTCATGAGAGAAAATATGAGTAACAGTCGGTAAGTGGTGTGAAACACCATCTTGGCCAATAATCAGTTTTGAGCCATCCCAAGAGAGTAAAAATACCCAGATGCCGACCATGACCAGGTATAAGGTCGAAAGGTTGATGAGTTCAATCCATCCGGTTCGATGAAGAAATGAATGAATTTTTTTGAAATAGGACTGCATCATCGGGTGAGTCCGCTCTCCCACATTTTTTGAAATCGTTCCTTGTATCTCTCTACGATTGAGGGTGTTGAAATATAGAGTTGGTTCTCTTGATTCTTATTGGCTGCGCCATTGGTATAATTGAATGAACCGGTTTCGAGTCGTTTACCGTCTACGATGGTGAATTTGTTGTGCATGATGCCCTTTTGTTTCCCAACCCGAACAAACATCTTATTTGCCTTGAATTTTTCAATTGCGGGCACGCTGTCTTTAGCGAGCTTTCGGTTTACCACAAGACGAACTTTGACCTTGGGGGCCTGTTCGATGATTGCATCGATGATGTTGTGTAGGTTGATGTCGAATATGGCGATATCAATCGATTCTTTGGCGCTCAAGATAAATTTTCGCAACTTTTCATCGCAGTTTTCATCAGGAGAAAAGCAAGTTTCATTGTCTTTGGGGGCAATCGTATTGGCGTCTTCGATGTGATCTGACGCTTGTTGTGCTAATGATTTAGCCATTTTTTTGAGCGGGTTTGATGTTCGCGCTTCAGTCGTTGAAAATTGTAAACTCAAGAAGATTGCAAGTACGGTCAGCATGCATTCATTCTTGCATGCCTGAT
>CALPVV020000010.1 GCA_943327105.2 Nitrosovibrio sp. Nv4 | reverse complement strand
TTGGTTGGTTTTTGGGTAGGAGCCGTCTCCCTTACATTCTCCTTTGGATACTGAACCCCCATTCTCTTGAACTGCAAAAGTTGAACTCGCAATAAACATCGACAATGACATCATGAAAAAAATCGCTCTCATCTTAATCCCCTTTAATCAAAGCGTTTCAAAATTGAACCGCTTATAAAGAAATTCTAATTCAGCATATTTTATTTTCAATTGTGTCACTTCTGACATTGAGCTGATTCAAATTGATTTTTACTCATTCAGTTGAGGGAAAAGCACCTTAACTCATGAGGTGCGGCTATATAAAACTATGAATTGATGAGTTTTTTCTGAGGATGATTTAAGGACGCACTCTGTAGACTACTGTTCTAGAGGCGAAAAATATTTTTAGCTGAAGACCGAAACAGTTGATGTTTCTTAAGCAGTCAACCCTTTTGCTTCAAAGTAAGCGCCTGGGTCGATTTGAATGCTTGGCGCTTTGATGGTGCCAAATACTTTGCCAAGAGCGGTCACCCAGATTTTTTTCTGAGCAACGACTTCACCTTTAACAAAGCCTTCGATGATGATGGTATCGCCCCAGACTTTACCTTCAACCAATGAGTCTTCTTTGAGATGAATTTCACTCTGAGGTGCGCCCTTGATTTCGCCCATGACATGACCGAAAAAATGAACTTCGTCTTGCACTTCGAGTGTGCCGACGATTTTCGTCTTTTGAGAAATTACGGTGAGGGAAGATTCGGGGAGGTTATTTTTTTCCATGTTGAAAGCTCTGGGTAAGAATGAGTTTGTTTTCGAGATCAAAAATAAAAATTTGAACTTGTTCAAGCTGTGATTGGTTTTCAAACGGCCCGAGCTTGGTTTTTAAAAGACGAAAGCGCGATACGGAAAAGTATTCACCATTTTCTGCATTGAACAAATGAGCACTATTGGCTGTGTTCAGCACCGTCTCAGGGTGTGCGTAAATGCGATCTTTACCACGAGCAAGAACCACGATGTGACCTTGTTGGCTGCCTTTACCTTGCTCTCGGTAAGCGACTACACCACTGATCGTTGCGAATTTACCCTGCCAATTGATCTTCACTTCACCAAGGTCGATGTTTGGAACAAAACCTTTTGGTGGTGCTACGATGTTTGGTGCAAGTCCTGACCAAAGGGCATCTTTCGCCTCAAGAGGCTGGCCAGCTTCTGCTTCAGGCTTGTTGTCACTGGCGCGAGTGTCTTCTTCGTTGCCAGTGGTTGATGTCGATGGTGTTGCTGGTGGCGCTTCGCTTGTCACCAGGACTTGCTCGCGGGTCTTCATGCGATAGGTTTTTGCGGCAAAGAAGGCGGATGTCAAAGTGATGACGATCAGAAGCCACGCCAACAGTGACGAGCGGTAGATCCATTTGACTGGAACCTTGAAGGTTCGCGGATCGAGGTTCTGATGATGAACTTGAACCGTCAGTACTTTGTCGGAATTCGTTTTTTTGTTTGCGTGATCGGCATTCATTTCCGCCAGAATACTACAAACATCAAGATTTCGCTCCATCTTTCCGAACAGTTGAACGTGAAGATTCTATTTGTCGATGATCATGCCAGCTTGCAGGAAAAATGGATTGAGCCGCTTCGTGGTGAAGGGTGGGGCGTGGTGCGTACCCGCAGTTCCAGCGACGCTGAAAAAGTATTCGAGTTTCACGGCGACAGTCTGTCAGCCCTGGTGGTTTCAGAAGCAAATGCAGAGTGGGCTTCGAAATGGAACATTCCCTACATTGTTTTGAAAACGACCTGGAAAGATGTTCAGGTCATGAAGCACCAAAATGGAGCTGCTACTCCGGCGGTTGCTTACCTTGATTTTGATACGAATATCGAACTTTTAAAGCAAGCCATTCAAGATTCAAAAAACAAAGTGGCTAAAAAGAATTTAAAATCAACCGGCACTGATTTCATCAGCACTCCGAGTTCGATGCTTGCGCCAATTGAATCGGTGGCGGCGCCTTCTGAATCGGCTAACGATCAGCACGAAGGCGTGGTGATTCAGCTTGATCTTTACTCAAATCAGGCTGCGGTCATTGAAAGCACTTCGCTTAAAAAGCCAGAACCGAAGGTGCAGCAGCCTGAAGTTCAGCATGAAGAAATTCATCACGAAGAGGAAGTACCAGTCAGTTTGGCTGTTGAAGGGCCGGTTGCAAGCGATGATAATGCAACTCGAATTTTTGATGCATCAGCACTGATTGACATGACTGATGATGACGACAATCTGGTTCCAAATGAGATGTTGTCAGCTGCGGTGGTTGAGCTGGGTGGCGAGCCATTGGCAAAACCCGTCGAAGCAGTCGATGCAACTAAAGTTGAAGATGTAGTCGGTTATTCTTTTGATGATGTACAAGAAGTTGAAGAAGTCGAAGAGGTAGAAGAAGTCGCAGATGACTATGTGTCAGAAGTTGTCGTTGCGGCGCCAGCTGAAGAAACATACATGAAGCCTGGAAAAGACCTTGAAACCATGAAGAGTTATCTTGCTCTTCGTGAGCAAGATGTTGCGCTTCTCACAGGGCAAATGCGCTCTACACAAGAGCGGGTTCATCAGCTCGAGGCCTTATTGAAGGTCGAGCGAAACCGCAGCGCCGAGCTTACCCAGACCGTTCAAAAACAAGAACAGCAAATCAAGAGCTTTGAGCGTGATAAGCAAGTCGAGTTTGAAGTGTTATTTAATCAAGTTGAAGATCTCAATCACCAGCTGCGTGAGCGTACCGATAAGGCGCGTGCGATTGAGACCAAGCTCAAGATCACGACCGATGAGGTAGAGAAGGTGAAGGAGCGGGTTCGTCTCGACATTCGCCGCATTCGGGTTCGGGAAAAAGAACTTGAAAATCAACTGGAAATCTTGAAAAAAGACTCGACCGCCCTCTTAATGGCCCGAGATGAGAAGATTTTAGAGCTCAAACGTAAAATTGATTTGATTGAATTCAATATGGAGCTCGTTCAAGAGCAGTATAACAAGGAGCGCAACGTCTCTGAGCAGCTTCGCCTGAAATTAAAAGAGGCTGCAGGTGCTGTGAAACGTGCTGGCGGCTTGCTCGATCAAGAGAACTAGACTAAACTCAGTCTACATGATGATTGTGGCAGTAATCCCCGCTCGTTATGGATCCACACGTCTGCCAGCAAAACCGCTCGCAGACATCTGTGGCAAACCCATGATTCAATGGGTGTACGAAAAAACCAAACAGTCGAAACTCTGTAATCGCGTTGTCGTCGCTACGGACGATGAACGGGTTGCTGTTGTTGTGCGTGGTTTTGGTGGTGAAGTCGTGATGACTTCCGAAGCCATTCAAAGCGGCACTGATCGAATGGCTGTGGTGGCGGGAATGATCGATGGTGACGTCTTTGTCAATGTTCAGGGTGATGAACCTTTGATTGATGGAGCGACGATCGATGCGGCGATTCGTCCGGTGATGGAAGGATCATTTGACCTTGCGTCTCTGCGAGTACCGATCCAATCAACTGAAGATTTATTGAACAAGAACGTGGTGAAGGTGATCGTCGATGATTTCAATCGTGCGCTTTATTTTTCCCGTTATCCGATTCCGTATTCAAGGGTCGAACCGGCGCAGGCAAAGCCACCGTATCTATGCTCAAAGCATGTCGGTATTTATGTCTATCGCAAGGAAACACTTTTGAAGGTGAGTGCATTGCCGGTCACTGATCTGGAGAAGGCCGAAAGCCTTGAACAATTGCGCGCACTGAAGGCTGGAATCGCCATCGGAGTTTTTGAAACAGATTTTGATTCAATCGGCGTGGATACGCCTGAAGATTTGGAAAAAGTAAGGAGAATTTTAAGTCGTGGCTAAACAGAAAAAATACATTTTCGTAACAGGTGGAGTCCTTTCCAGTATCGGTAAGGGCATTACGGCCGCATCGCTTGGAATGCTTCTTGAGCAACGCGGAATCAAGGTCACGATGGTGAAGATGGATCCGTACTTGAATCTCGACCCAGGCACGATGAGTCCGTTTCAGCACGGTGAAGTGTTTGTGTTGGATGACGGTACTGAAACCGATCTCGATCTTGGCCACTATCAACGGTTCACCCAACACGCGAAATTCAACAAGAAGAACAGCTTCACTGCTGGCCGTGTTTATGAAGCCGTATTGAAAAGAGAACGCGCGGGCGGGTACCTGGGTAAAACTGTACAAGTCATTCCACACGTCACTGATCAAATCAAAGACAACATCAAAGCCGCAGTTGAAGACGCCGATCTTGCCATCATTGAAGTGGGCGGAACAGTCGGTGACATTGAAGGTTTGCCGTTTTTCGAAGCCATTCGTCAGATGAAGCACCAAGAAGGTGCTGAGAACGTGTTGTTTGCGCATCTCACTCTTCTTCCGTACATTGCGACTGCGGGTGAATTGAAAACGAAACCCACTCAGCACAGCGTAAAAGAACTTCGTGAAATCGGAATTCAGCCAGATGTTCTCATCTGCCGAACCGACCGAGTCATTGAGAAAGATGTGAAAGAAAAAATCGGTCTTTTCTGTAACCTTCCGGCTGACTGCGTATTCAGTGCCCGTGATGCCGAGAGCATTTACGATGTGCCACTGTTCTTTGCTGAAGAAGGTCTGGATGACCGAATCGCTGAAAAACTTGGAATCTGGACTGGTCGACCTGATCTTTCAAAATGGAAGGCGATGGTCGATGTGATTCATCACCCGAAAAAAGAAGTGAAGATCGGGATCGTCGGCAAGTACGTAGACTGGAAAGACAGTTACAAGTCTATCTCTGAGTCGTTGGTTCACGGTGGTGTTGCCAACAGCGCACGCGTGGTGCCGGTTTATATCGACAGTGAAGAACTTGAAAAAGGTAACTTGTCAAAACTCGAAGATGTAAACGGAATTCTGGTTCCCGGTGGTTTTGGTGAACGTGGTATCGAAGGAAAAATCAAAGCCATCGAATACGCGCGTACCGAAAAACTGCCTTTCTTCGGAATCTGTCTTGGGATGCAGCTTGCGGTCATTGAATTTGCCCGTAATGTCGCAGGACTTGATCATGCAAACTCGGCTGAATTCAAGCCGGGGAATGATCAGAATGTGATCGACCTCATGGATTCACAGAAAGAAGTGAAAGATCTTGGCGGTACGATGAGACTGGGTGCTTACAACTGTTTGGTCACGCACAAGCACAACGGCAAGAACACCAATGCTTTTGGTGCATACGGGAAAGAAAAAATTTCTGAACGTCACCGTCACCGTTTCGAAGTGTCTAACAAGTTCCGCCCTCGACTTGAAGAGAGCGGTCTGGTTGTTTCAGGAAAGAACGTCGACGCTGAAAAAGGCGTTGAGCTGGTTGAGATGGTAGAGCTAGCCGATCACCCTTGGTTCCTGGGTTGTCAGTTCCACCCGGAATTGATGAGTCGTCCACTTGATCCGCATCCGTTATTTGTTCAGTTCATCAAGGCATCACTTGATTCTGGTAAGAAACAAACCCGTTTGAAAGGGATCAGCTAAGATGAACAACTCTTTGCTCACGCCAATGACTTTGATCGCAGGCCCCTGTGTGATTGAAGATGAAGGCCTGGTGATGGAAATCGCCACCGAACTCAAGCAACAACTTGCCGGTGTCGGTGTACAGTTTTTTTTCAAGGCATCATTTGATAAGGCCAACCGTTCTTCAATTGAAGGCTTTCGTGGGCCTGGTATGACCGAAGGTCTGAAGATTCTTTCAAAGGTGAAAGATAAACTCGGATTACCGGTGGTGACTGATATTCACCTTCCAGAGCAGGCTGAAGAGGTGGCAAAGGTTGTTGATTTCTTGCAGATCCCGGCTTTCTTATGTCGTCAGACTGACCTGATCGTTTCTGTTGCTGAAGCAGCGCTCAAGTGGAATCGAAAATTAAACGTGAAAAAAGGCCAGTTTTTGGCTCCATGGGACACTAAAAACATTGTCGATAAAGTGCGTGCGGTTGAAGCACTTCATGCTTCAAAGTTCGGTGGTAGAAAAATCGATCTTCATCTGACTGAACGTGGAAGTAGCTTTGGTTACAATGCGCTCGTGGTTGATATGACTTCATTTCAGATTATGCAAAAATTCGGTGTGCCGACCATTTACGACGCCACTCATTCGATTCAGGTTCCAGGCGGCGGTGCAGGCGGTAAGTCGACCGGTGGTAAACGTGAATATCTGGAAGTGCTGGCGCGTGCTGCTTTTGCGGCAGGTGCGGACGGCCTCTTTATGGAATGTCACCCGCGTCCTGAGCTTGCTAAAAGTGATGGACCGAACGCGTTCTATCTTGAACACGTCGGTGCATTTGTGAAGCAGATTCTTGAGTTCCGTCGACTGTCTCAGACTTTTCCTAAATTGTTACCTGAGGCGAATCGATGAGCGGTGGAAAGTTGATCTCGGCAGAAGAGTTTCAATCACGTTTAAAAAAATTGAAGCTATTGCTTCTCGATGTGGATGGCATTTTGACCGATGCTCGAACTTTCTATGTCGAGGGCAGCGGTTTTGTTCGAACCTTCAATATGTATGACGGTTACGGCATCAAGCTTTTGCAAAAAGCCGGTTTCCCGGTTGGTATCATCAGTGGCGGCAAAGCAAAAGACTTGCAAGAACGCATCAAGGTACTAGGAATCGAGCATTTCGTTCTTGGCAGTGAAGACAAGCTGACTTCGGCAAAGACAATCTCTGAAAAATTGAATATTCCATTTGATTGCATCGCCTTCATGGGTGACGAACTTTTTGATTTGCCTGCGCTCAGGGCGGTGGGGCTTTCGATCACCGTACCGGGTGCGGTTGAAGAAGTGAAAAATGAAGTGAACTGGATCACCCATAAAACAGGTGGCAACGGCGCTGTCCGGGAAATCATCGATGCGATTCGCAAAGCTCAAAACCTACCTGCTTAGTGGGGCGTTAATCTTGTTTTTTAGTGCATGCTTTGGCCCTGAATCGGGTTGCGGCTCTGGCATTAAAGATCTGAAGACCAAGTACCCGCATGTCATCTATCGTGGCCCGAAAGAGCCATTTGATGTTGAAATCCGCAAATCAAGACCTGAAAACTGGGTTTCACTCAGTCAGGTATCAAGATCAGCGCAGATGGCTATTTTGATTTCTGAAGATTGGGCTTTTTACTCTCATCCCGGCTACGATGAAAAACAGATTCGTGAGGCGATTGAAGAAAGCATTGAGTCTGGAAAATTGAAGCGCGGTGCCAGCACTATTACGCAGCAAATGGTGAAAAATGTTTTTCTTTCCCAAGAAAAAAGTTTGATCCGCAAGGCGAGAGAATTATGGCTGGCGACCAAGGTCGAAAAGGTTCTCGGCAAGAAAAAGATTCTCGAAATTTATCTCAACATCGCCGAATGGGGCGAGGGGATTTTCGGTATTGGACGGGCATCTCAACACTACTTCCATAAATCGGCTTCTGAATTAACTGCAAAAGAAGGCGCTTTTTTAGCCATGTTATTGCCTTCGCCGAAAAAATATTCCATCTCATTCCGTAAAAAAGAGCTTACGCGTTACGCTCGCAAAACGGTGAATTCAATCTTGAACAAACTTGTCAGTGCCAATGTCTTGACCTATGAGCAAAAGCAGGTTGAATGGAATACACCTTTATCTTTTGAGGTAACACAAGCGGCAAACGCACCCGACCCTGCAAAAGACACGGTTGATGATGAAGAAGATGATTTGCCCTCTGATTGATCTTTTGCCATACTTATCGAATGCGTTTGCGGAAATTTAGAACCGGAAAATTGGCTTTTTTTTCTTCCATGCTCTTACTGATGTTCGTAGTGGGCTGGTATTTCGGTCTTCGCGGAAATTTTAAACCGACTGATGCCTACACTGGTTTTTTAAGTCCTTATCTTGCTAAAAAAGCCCTTCAAGAAAAATTGGCCCGTTGTGATCTTAAAGAGGTCTGCGCATTCCGTAAAAATGAAATTATCGTTCCTGATTATGATGAGCCGGTGATTCTTGATTTCGCGTTCGACCCTGCCATTCAAAATGTCGCCGATGATCTTCTTGATCAGTACAAACCAGATCTTGGTTTGATGGTTGCCATGGATGCTTCAACCGGTCGCATTCTAGCCATGTCTTCGAGAAATAATTCTTTCCCTCAGATCAAGGGTAACCCGGTACTCGATATCACTTACCCTTCAGCTTCGGTTTTCAAGGTGATCACGGCAGCTGCGGCGCTTGAAAAAGATAAAGACCCGAATTCGCGTATTCCGTATGCTGGCCGAAACCATACCCTTTACAAATCACAGATCAAAGAACGCGTTACCGGATGGAAACGTATTGCGACTTTGAAAGAGGCTTTTGCTAAATCAATCAACACCGTGTTTGGAAGAATTGGTGTGTTTTCGATTGGTAAAGAGCCGATGAAGGATTTCTCAAAGCGTTTTTGGTTCAATGAATCCATTCCGAGTGAGTTCCCGGTTGCACTTTCAAAGTCTGCTGACCCTGCGAATGATTTCGAATTGGCTGAAATGGCTTCAGGTTTCACTCAAGACAACACGATGACCGCGCTTCACGGCGCGATGATCGGCGCAGCGATTGCCAATGATGGTCAGATGATGGAACCTTATTTTCTGAATGCCGCTTATCTGAAATCAGGCAAACCGATTTATCGTTCAGAACCACAGGTTCTGGCAAAAGTGGTTTCACCGGAAACCGCTTTTGAGCTTCGCACCCTGATGCACGAAACGGTGACCAAGGGGACTTCGAAAAAAAGTTTCCGCGGATTTTTCCGTGGGCCTTTCCGCGAACTTGAAGTGGGCGGAAAGACCGGTTCACTTACGGATAAAAATCTAAACGCAAAAGTCGATTGGTTTGTCGGCTTCGCTCAAGCCAATGGCCGCAAGATTTCTGTTTCCGTTCTCACGGTAAACAAGAAATACTGGACGGTGAAGTCTTCCTACCTTGCTCGTCGAGCAATCGAGACCGCTTTTTCTCAGAAAAAAGTCGCAATGAAGCGCTCTCGTTTGAATTCTGTGAACTAAGAATCAGTCGTTTGACTTGAATTTATTTGAGTCAGCAGAATTGTGGATAGGACCCATGTTTGGAGTAGGGTTTTGAGTTTTAAAATCATCAGAATCAAAAGCTTCTCCGAATACTTTAGTTCCTGATCCGCTCGCCCCTTTGCAGCAGTCATTACATTTTACTGTTTTCACGCATCTCTCTGTTTTTCCGGGGCAAGAACAATCTTTGTAACCTTTAGGTGCGGCAAAAGCGATATTTCCTACAGACAGCGTAATCATTAGTAACAACGTTTTCATATGAGAAATCCCCCCCCCTAAATAAATGATCAATACTTCGTATAGAATAAGTCTTTTTTTTTAGCCAAAAAAGTGTGTCAATTTTGATTGCAGTTAAGATTTTCATTTATGGTTGTTGCTATTCATTTATTTAAATTGCACCTAGGAGCAAAGGAGCAAAGGAGCAAAGGAGCAAAGGAGCAAAGGAGCAAAGGAGCAAAGGAGCAAAGTACTTTATTACAAATAATTGAAATTATTGATCAAATGTTCAAAAATTGAAATCCATACTTTTTTGTAGTATATTAAGTTCAAGGAATTCCATGATTTATCTCGATCACCACTCCACAACGCCGGTCGACCTGGCTGTGTTTGAAGCGATGAAACCTTACTTTCTAGAAAAGTACGGGAATGCATCTCATGGAGTTCATCGCATGAATTGGGAAGCCGAAGCCGCAGTCGAAAATGCCCGCTCGCAAGTGGCGCAATTGATCGGCGCGCATGAAAAAGAAATCATCTTCACCAGCGGTGCTACCGAAAGCAATCAGTTGGCGATCTTGGGAATGGCGACTCAGCTTGAGTCTCTACAGCGTAGAAAAATTCTATCGATCGAAATCGAGCACTCTTCAGTTCTGGGTGCGCTCGAACAAATGAAAGACAAGGGTTTTGTCATTGAGTTCATCACCATTCAAAAAGACGGTCGCGTTGACCTTGCCGATCTGAAGGCTCGCTTGACCAGTGACGTAGGCTTGGTATCGATTGCTTACGCAAACCATGAGATCGGGACGATTCAAGAAATCAAAGCCATTTCAAGATTGGTACATGAAGCAGGCGCTTATTTTCACTGCGATGCGGTTCAGGCTGCAGGTAAATTGAAGATCGATGTGAATGCTGATGGCATCGATTTGCTCACCTTGAGTGCACATAAGATTTATGGCCCAAAAGGAATCGGCGCACTTTACATTCGCCGCAAGAACCCGCGAGTTGAGCTTGAGCCGCTTTTTTGGGGCGGCACTCAAGAACGCGGACTTCGCCCTGGAACGCCGAACGTTCCCGCAATTGTCGGTTTCGGTAAGGCGGTCGAGCTAGTGACCAAAAATTTTGAACAGGAATCAAAACGAATGGCCGAACTTCGTGACCTTCTTTGGAATGAATTAAAAGGCCACTTTGAAATGATTCGAAACGGGTCGCTAGAACATGCCCTTCCCAACAACCTCAATGTCAGCATCAAAGGGATTGATGGGGCAGCCCTTTACGGTCGTTTGAAAAATGTTGCCGTATCGAATGCTTCTGCTTGCGTTAGTGGTGTTCAGGATTATTCTCAAGTGTTGACGGTATTGGGCGTTGAGCCCGAGCTTGCCAAAGCAACGCTTCGTTTTGGAATTGGCCGCTACAATACTGCAGATGAAATCAAAGCCGCAGCGTCCGAGGTTATTGCCGTCGTAAAAGAATTATTAAAGATCGAGCGCGAATTTGCAGCTCAAACAGGAGAATCAAATTTATGATTACCATGACTGATAAAGCCGTAATTGAAATCAAAAGACTACAGGCAGCGGATGCCGAGACCCAAGGAAAACCACTGCGTGTTCAGGTGGTGGGTGGCGGATGTTCTGGCATGAGCTATAAGCTCGGGTTTGAGAACGAACCGGCAACCGAAAAGGATAAGACTTTCGAGCGTGACGGTGTGGCATTGATTATCGATACCAAATCGTTCCTTTTTCTGTCGGGCACCGAGCTTGATTTTTCTGATGGCTTGAACGGCAAGGGCTTTGTTTTCAATAACCCGAACGCGAAAAGAACTTGCGGATGTGGTTCCAGTTTTAGTACCTAATAGTCATGCCTAAAGTTAAATTTTTACCAAGCGGTGTTGAGTGTGAAGTCAAAGCAGGTGAGTCGATTCTTGATATCGCTCTTTCTCACGGTGTGCCGATTCAGCATGCATGTGGTGGATTCTGTGCATGTACGACTTGTCACTGCGAGATCATTGAAGGCGCTTCTAACCTTGAAGCGCCAGATAGCGATGAACAAGAGCGTTTGAGTGTGCTGGATGACCCGACTCCAACCTCACGTCTTGGTTGCCAGGCAAAAGTAAAAGGCGACGTTGTTGTTCGTGTTGTGAATGAAGAGTAATTAATACTCTTATTGTATGCCATATATTTTGTCGCCCATTGTGAGTAAATCATTTAAAGGTTTGTGGGGTGAAGGTTGCCCCTACGAATCTTCCGTGATCTATGACATTCATCAGCAGTCTGAAAAATCACCGCCCATCCACTATGAGTCTCACACTCTAAAACCACACAGTTTGCCACATTTGGATGCTCCTGGGCATATTTTTGAAAACGGAAAAACGGTCGACTCGTATTTCAGAGAAAAAAACTTTTCTGCGTTCTATGGCAAAGTCACCGTTGTCAGGCTTAAAGGAAATAAATACCAAGCGCTGGAATCGAACCCTGCTCTTTCTGTCTGGCGAGTGAGTCAGTCTGAATTAAAAGAAGCTGTTTTAAGAATTAGTTCAAAAGCACCGAGCCGTATACTGCTGACTTCAGAAGAATATCCAGAAGATGATAACGGTAATCACGACTCAACTAAGGCATTGGTATTGACCGAATCTGCGGCGAATTGGTTGATTGAGGCAAACCCAAAATTTTGTCTTTATGGAACTTCTTGGAAATCTACCGATTTTCAACCGAACTCAAAAGAACGCCCCATTCACAAAATCATCTTCAATCATGGCGCCGCTATTTTTGAATGTCTTGATATGAAGAGCGTGCCAGAGGGGATTTATTATTGGTTTGCGTTCCCATTGCCCTTGGATGGTGCAACGGAGTCACCGGTTTGTCCTGTACTGCTGACAGAACAGGAATGGAAAGATCTGTCGAACGATTAGGTTAAGGAATTAACTACCAATACTCGAACCCACCGAGCTTTTCGGGTCGAGTATGTCGCGAAGTGAATCACCCAGAAAATTGAATGCAAGCATGGTGATGAAAAGGGCGAGGCCTGGAAAAATCATCAAATGCGGGTAACTCAAAACGCCACGAAAACCTTCGTTTGCGAGTGTTCCCCAGCTTGAATAGGGCGGTTGAAGTCCAAGACCGACGAACGAGAGAAAACTTTCAGTCAGAATGTTGTTTGGAATTTGAAACGTGAGTGAAACCACCATCGGGCCAATCAGATTGGGCAAGATGTGTTTGAAGATGATGCTCATGTGCGTGAGACCAATTGCGCGACCGGCTTCAACATAAGGTAGGCCCCGAGCCTGCATGACGAGTGCGCGGACCAAACGAGCCTGGGTAACCCACGTAGTGGCACCGATGGCGAGAAAAATTCCAAAGAAGCCACGTCCAAAGATCAGCGTGAACAAGATTGCCAAAAGCAACATCGGTAAAATGTAAAAGATGTCGACGATCGACATCAGGATTTTATCCCACTTACCGCCAAAATAACCGGCGATCGCACCGGTCGCAGTGCCGAGTACGAGAGCAAAAATGGCAGTACAAAAACCAACCGCAAGTGACAGGCGAGCACCATAGAGAATGCGGCTGAATAGGTCACGGCCAAGAACATCAGTACCCATGATGAAACCCTTGATTGGCGGGCTCAGGTTCGGGCCAACCGAAACTGCATCATATTCATAAGGCGCAATCAACGGAGCCAAGAGCGCAAGAATGCAAAGAATAAGCAGAACCGCGCTGCTGATCACGAATAGTTTGTTTTTCAAAAGTTTACGACTGTTCATGATTAGTCTTTTGCCTCGAGGCGAATGCGTGGATCGATCCAGCTATAGGCAAGATCAACGACAAAATTGCAAATGATCAGAATGATCCCAAACATCAGGGTCATGCCCATGACCAACGGATAATCGCGATTGATCACGGAAGTAATGAAGTATTGGCCAAGGCCAGGAATCTGAAACACGGTTTCAACAACGTAGCTTCCGGTGATGAGTGATGCGGCGATTGGGCCAAGTAAAGTCACGACCGGAATGAGGGCGTTGCGAAGTGCGTGTTTGAAGAGAACGGTTGAATCATCAAGCCCCTTGCTGTACGCCGTACGAATGTAGTCAGAGTGCATGATCTCTAAAAGTGTGGTGCGGGTCATGCGCGCGATGATCGCCAGTGGTCGAAGGGAAAGTGTCAGAACCGGCAAGATCATCGAAGACTTATCTTCCCAAAGTGCTGGCGGTAAGATTCCTAGATAGTTCGAAAAGAAAAGAACCAAGAGCGTGCCGACCAGATACGAAGGCAGTGTGATACCGGTAATGGCCATGAACATGGCCGAGAAATCCCAGATTGAGCCGCGTTTCCAAGCGGCAAGAATGCCGAATAAGAGTCCGAACACAACGGAAAGAAGAAGTGCCAGGAAGCCGAGTTGAAGTGACGGTACGACAGCATCGCCGATGATTTCAGTAACAGGAGTACCGATGTAGTGAAACGATTCACGTAAATCACCGTGAAGAACATCACTCACCCAAGTGAAGAATTGGGTTTGAAGTGGCTTGTCGAGGCCGTATTTGGCGTTGATGTTGGCCTGAATTTCAGCAGGCCAGATCTTGTCGCCATCGAATGGTCCGCCTGGTGCCAAGCGCAGCAAGAAGAAAGTAATCGTCGCCAGAATGGAAAGCGTGACGATGGCTTGAGTAAGGCGCTTCAGGAAGAACTGTATCATTCGTCGTCTTCCTCTTCGTCTTCATCATCGTAGTGAGTTAATGCCATGGTGGGGTCAAGAAGCGGAGAGCGCGGATAGCGAATCCAGCCGGAATTGACGGGAAAATTTCGTGGTGGGTTTACGCATTGATTGCGGTCGTAAAGAAGAATGGTGTAAGCGCACAGGAATGCATCGAATGCGCCGAGGTTCTGCGTGAGCTTTTTCATGTCACGGTCATAGATGAAGATGTCGAGCTGCTCACACATCTTTTCAAGAATGACCTGACGGGCTTCAGCGCCTTCTTCCATTTTGCGATAGTTTTGAATTTGTTTGAGCGTGATCTTCAATTGTGGCATCAACAGCGCGACCGTCAGCTTTGGCAGTACTTCGTGTATTTCCATACCGCGAAGATGTCGATGAAGATAATGCATTCGCGCAGTCAGTGGGGCCTTGTTGCCGCCCAAGGTTTCATCGATTTCAAAACGTGCTTTTTCAGGAAGGTGAGTGATCACTTCGTGCTTGAGCCAGAGTTCGATCGGGCGCTGGGTGTAGGGTGTGAAGAAGTTTTTCAGTTTAGCTGTTTTCTTTGAAACAGGTTTCTTTGCCAGAGGCATCGTGCGCATCCACTTCACATCGGGTGAAGAGCAACCTTCGGCGGCACAGGCTTTACGCGTGCAAGTGAAACAAGGTGGCAATGTCAGTGGAACGTTCACCCCGATTTTGAAATCAGGGTGGCCATCGGCATGGTCATGAAGCGTCTCGATCAACACTTCATCAGAGTCTTTATTTGAATCGGCACCAATGCCTGCATGAACATCGAGAAGAAAGACTTTTTGTTCTTTAGGGTAATACTCCAGAGTTGCCAAGGTGGTTTTGGCATTTTTCGCACCCGAGAGTTCAAGCCCGAGGTAGCGTTTCTGGTTGGTTTGCCCTTTGGTGCTCACTTGATGGTCAATCCGTGTGGAACCGCTTCGAATGGAAGCAGTTGAATTTCAGCTGACTCAAGAACCGCCTTTTTTACAGCCTCTTTCAATACTTCATTTTTTTCAGGAAGTAGAATGAAGAAGCAGCCACCGCCGCCGGCGCCACAAACTTTGAATGCGATGTCGCAGACTTTTTTAGCGCGAAGATGGGCTTGATCCATTTCAGGGGTGCTGATGCCCGGTGCAAGTGTCTTGCGGGTTTCCCATTCTTTTTGAACTGATTTAACGACCGCTTGAAAGTCCTGTTTCAACAGGGCCTGTTCAAGATCGCGAGTAGCTTCACAGATGGCTTTGAACTTTTGTTCTACATCCGGGTTTTTGTCGATCAACCCCTTGAAGAGCTGCCAGTTGTTGATGCCTGAATTGCGTGACTTGCCTGAATAAAAAAGAAGCGTGCGTGCTTCAAGCTCTTTCAAGGTTGAAAGTGGAAAAGACTCGCGCTCATTTTTTGCAATCTTCCAGCTCAAGAGTTGAAGACCGCCGAAAGCGGCTCCGTAATAATCTTGAAGGCCGGCTGGTCCGTAGAGAACCTGGCTCTCGACATCGCGAACGAGTGAAATCAGGAACTCGCCGTCTTTTTCAAGGTCGAGTTGTTCACGAGGATGAGTCCACTTCCAGAGTGCGCCGATGATCGAGATTGAAAGTGCGGATGAACCACCCAAGCCCGCGCCTGCAGGACTCTTTGCTTCTGTTTGAAGTGTGAAGTTCAAGGATTGTGGATTCGGATGTTGTTTCGCAAAGTAACGAAGCAGGCGAACCAAAAGGGTCAGTTCGGGAATGGCTTCGAAGTTCTCATCCAGAATTTGAGCCCAGGTGAACACACTTGATTTTTTTTGATCAAGAGATTCGAGTTTCACTTGTGGGGTTGAAGAAGGCTGAGCTTCAATCGCTGTTCTTGCAAACAGGCTGATGCCGAAGTTGATGGTCTTGGGTTGGTTCAACAAAAGGTAAAGAGGCCAGATGTCAACGGTTCCACCAGCAAGGTCAACGCGTACTGGCGCGATCGATTCAATAGTAACTTTTTCTGTGCTCATAAGTTGAGTCGAGCGTATCAAAAACGAGAGCAATACTCAAATTTCATACAAATGCGTTGTTCATGATTTCGCCGAATCCGCCACCGCCGGGTACGATGTAGTCGTTATCGTTCAGGCCTTTTTCTTCATCCCAGAAAGTTCCCGGTACCGAATTCAAAACTTTATCGTTAGAAAGCCCTCGATCAAGACGAATGGCATAAACGGTGACTTCAGGATGGTTTTTAGCCACTTTTTTCAGGTATTCAGGAGTCACGATACAGTGAATGGCGATGAATTTCTTTGCAGTGCCGAATTGGCGGTACAGCTCTAGTGTTTCCACTACGGTTCCGCCGGTTGCGCCCATCGGGTCAGGAATCAAAACGATTGAATCATCGATTTTTCCACCAATTTTGTGGCCTGAGACCTGACTTCCGGTTACGTGATGCGATTCACCGACTTGGCGAGCGATGCTGATGTGATCTTGGCGAACCTGTTTTGGGTTCATCAGGTAATTCAAGGTTTGATAGCAAAGGTGTGAAGGGTAGGTTCCGGCGCGGGCCAGATTCACGCTCACCACTTTGGTTTCAGGATCAATGATCGGGCTCTCAAATACGCCTTCAATCGGGTGGTATTCACTCATTCGCGAACGCGTGGTTGCCATTTTTTGTGGAAATTCATGATTCACCACGGTGCGAATCAATGAAGAATAAATGCTATTTACCAATTCATTGATCAGGGGCTGTTCGGTGGTGATGGAGCAAAGTTTTGCGAGTTGGGTGTGCAAAAAAGGATCATTCAAAAGATGCACATTTTTGCCGTAATGATGCTCACGCTCGGATAATTGGTGTCCGCGTTGTTGAGTGTATTGAGAATCCATGATGGCCTTCTTATCTGAGTGATTTATTGAAGAGTCCGGCTTGAGCGATGACAATCGTTTCAGGTTCATGGCAAAAGCGGCAACGAGCTTCGTAGAAGTCATGCGCTCCGACCAAAACCTGATTGTCAGTGGTTTCGTGACTTGGTTCAACTTGTGCTGGAACCAGGCGTTGAGATCGAGTTGCGGGAGCACCACAAACCATGCATACCGCTGATAGTTTGGTTACGCTTTCAGCAACGGCCAGAAGTTTTGGCATTGGACCGAAGGGTTGACCTTTGAAATCCATATCGAGACCGGCACAGATCACGCGGGTGCCGCGATAGGCGAGTTTTTGGGCGACATCGACAATGGAGTCATCAAAAAACTGAGCTTCATCAATGCCGACGATGCGAGTGTTGTCGTCAACGCGGTCTAAAATTTCACGGGCAGTGTTGACTGGAATGGAAAGAATGCGATTGGCATCGTGACTTTGAACGTGATCAACACTGTAGCGTTGGTCGATGATGGGTTTGAAAACCTGGATCTTGAGACGGCCGTATTGTGCACGCTTTAAACGGCGCATGAGTTCTTCAGTTTTACCGCTGAACATGCTCCCGCAAACCACTTCGATGCAACCCACTGACTGTTGTAAAAATGCCATGCAGTAGGGTTATCGGTCAGGGGTTAATTCGTCAAGGTTGGGGTAATGTAACGCGATGCGTTTTTGTGCTAATGGAATGGCTCGTCCATGTGGTCTGAATCATTCACCATTTGACAGAGGTGGGTGGTTTTGTTATTGATAATGGTTATCAATAGCAAGATGGGAGCTTCATGATTTGTTTTTCTCGGGTTTTCTTCATTCTTTTTCTCTCTGCATTCATGATCGGTTCGGTTGGTTTTGCTTCAGGCCTGGGTATGAATGAAGTTTCCCAGCTCTTGCCACTACCTTCACCTCAGGAATTCAACCAGCTCTTGTCGCCGATTTCGTCAGGTACAAAAGGTGAACTGATGCCTTATTCGGTATTTCGCTTTTTACCACTGCTTTCAGATCGTGCCGATCAGGAACAGCTTTATCGCTATAATCTTAAAATCATCGGCGTGCGATTTGATCCGTGTTTCGGTGAAGGTGTCACCCCGGGACGATGCCGTCCTCAAATTCGTTTTGTTTGGCAACCTCTGGTGGTGGTGGGGGATCACGTCACGTCTCTCGATACTGCGATTCATACCTTTCATGAATTCAATGATGCCGAATGGACGATGATTGTTTCTGAATTGAAATCAGCGTTGAAAAACGGCATTAGCTACTCGCTTGGTTCAGCGCTTGATGTACAACCGAATCTTCGCGCTGAAGGTTATCGCGGAAACTATTGGAAGACCCTCAGCACATTGTTGCTTCGCTATTGTGGTGAACAGAATTTGATCAGAGTTACAGCGATGACCGTTCGGATGGACCGGGTCTGGCATTTCATGGGTCTTGATCGCACGGCAACCGGATGGTCGATGATTAAAATCCCAACACTTGATCTTGAACCGAAGCTGACGTCACAATCTTTTTTTCTTCAGCCGGAAGGATTGCAAAACCTCGAAGAGTTCAATGGCGGTATCAGTTATCTACCGAAAAACGAAAGACCGTTCATGCGATTGACTTCCGATTCTGCTCGCTATCGAGAACTAGAACAGGAGCCTGCAATCAAATCGATCATTCGTCGTGCAATTCAACTTGAAAATCCGCGCATTCATAATCCGGGTACCGCTGATTGCGTTAGCTGTCACCTTGCCCAGACGGTAAGGCTTTGGGGTGAAAAAAATTATCCGAATTGGGATTGGGCACGAGAATTTTCAAGTGACCGCTTTGGAATTCAATCATCAGGCGTTGCTGGCGGAATTGATTTAAGCAACCGTTCGGTCAACCCTTTTCAAACCGATCGCATGAGAGCATTCGGTTATTTCGGAAAAGACCCGATTATTTCCCAGCGTGTGATTCATGAGACCGCACTTGTTGTAGATGCGCTGAAATAGTGTCATTCCGGACACATTCACAAAAGTATGACTCTTGCCGATAATATATATTAGAGGGGGGATCATTGTGTTCTGCTCAAAGGTATTTAAATCAGTAAATACTTACTGCTGTTTTTTTTACTTAGCCGCATTGAGTACGGTGTTGGCAGGCTGTTCTCCCAACATTGTTGGGATGGTTCGAGCAAAAAAAATTACGATCCCAAAAGTGAACAGAGTGACAACCACGAAAGCGAGCGGAATCTATAAGGCCGGCACCGTGATTCCAATCACTCTTAATTTTTCAGAACCGGTAGTGGTCATTGGTGTCCCTAAGCTTGAATTGAATGTGACTCCCCAAAAAACAATCGATTACTCGAGTGGTTCAGGCACCAGTGAAATTACGTTTGATTATACGGTGGGGACGACCGATGCCACTTCAAAGCTTGACTATGCTTCCAGCTCGGCACTTGATTTGAATTCAGGAAAAATAAAAAGTGTTTCAGGGACAGAGGCAATCACCGTATTGCCTGATGTTGACGGAGGCAATTCACTGAGTGGGGCGACTGGATTTGCAAATCTGATTTCTCTCGATACAGTTTTACCTGCTGCAGCTTCAGGCATTTCATGGCTGGAGACTACACCGTATTCAGGCACCAGCATTACGGCTTCATGGGCTAAGTCAATCGCAAGTGATTTGACGAATCAAAAAATTCAGTTTTATTCTGATGCGGTTTGCGGCATCTCTTCAGGTGCTTCGATTGACCTTGCTTCTACTGTTTTAACTTCTAAAGCATTGAATGTTGTTGATGGCAGCACTTATTCATTCAAATTAACTTCGATCGATCAGGCGGGAAACGAAGTGGATTCATCCTGTTCGAATGCCATGGTGGTTGATACTACTGCACCAGTTATTGTAATTTCTTCACCTGGAGTTGGTTCTTGGGTAAATCTTGCAAATGATTCAACAGCCTTTCAGGTGATGGGGAGTTGTAGTGAGGCTGGAAGAACGGTTACCATCAAGTCAGATGGTACGATCGTTGGAACAGCGACTTGTACGGGAGTGCTCTTTAGTGGAACGATCAATTCAACCGTATTGACTCAAGCCAGTCATTCTTTGGCTGCGACCATTTCAGATGCTGCTGGAAATTCAACGACTTCAACAGCGGTGAGCATCACTCGGGATGTAATGGTGCCAAGTGCTGCGACATCGGTATCATGGGCGAATTCATCGCCAGCTAATTCATTATCGGTAAATGCAACTTGGGTGAAATCTTCATCCAGTGATTTAGGAAGTCAAAAAATACAATTTTATAATGGAAGTGGTTGTAATGCCGGTAGCGAAAAAGGCGGACTGGTCAGTCTTTTAAACACGCAGCAAAGTCAGAATTTGATCGGAGTTGATGGTGAAGGCTATTCATATCAGTTGATTTCGATTGATCATGCAGGCAACACCTCAAGCGCATGTTCATCGTTGATTGCGGTTGATGTTACTCCGCCAGCCATACCTGCAACACTGGGGTGGTCACAGTCATCGCCATTCAATGCAAATTCGGTGACTGCAGCATGGGTTAAGTCAGTTTCAACTGATTTAAGTACGCAAAAAATTCAATTCTTTGCCAGTTCAAGTTGTGCTGTTGGTACAGAGGCCGGTTCTTTAATCAGTTTATCGAATTCGGTACAGACTCAGTCTTTCAGTGGTACTAACGCCGTCACTTATAGCTATCGCATCACTTCGACCGATACCGCTAGCAATACTTCGGTATCAGCTTGTTCTTCATCGATGTTGATTGATACCGTAGCACCGGTGATGACGGCATCTTCAATGTTGTTGAACGGTGGGGCAGCTTCAACAGGTAACAACTATTTGAATCTCTCTCTTCAGGCTACAGATCTGACTTCGAATGTTTCTAAGTTTTGTCTCAATTACGTGAGCAATGTAGCGCCATCAGCTTCTTCAAATTGTTGGATTTCAGTGAATGCCCCGTCGCCGGGGTTGACACTTTCTAAAAATTTGAACCTTGTTGATTTTAATTACGCAGTAGGTTTTTTGCCCTCTTCGTACACTGTTTACGCGTGGGTCATGGATGCTGCTGGTAACATCTCGTCACTGACCAATTCAGGAACAGGAACAGTTGCCACAGACAAGGCCACGATCACCATCATACCGGGTACCGCACCCGTCATCACCGATATTTTCGCAACGAATACGGATGCACCCAGTTCGCCACCTTCGGCAAGCCAGCTAACGATTGGGGCGGGAAGTAGTGTGATCATCAAGTGGAAGATTCAGGATGATTCCTTGCCGTCAACCCCGGTTACTCTTTCTTATACTACCGATGATTCGATTTTTACCGAATTCGCAAACAATCTTAGTAATGGAGTGAACGGAACTTGTTCCATCAATAATGCTGCTACGACTGCAGATGACAATGATACCGGATGTTACGCTTGGACCAATGGTTCACCGACGGCTGGTTATTTTCGAATTCGTGTATCCGTTAAGGACTCTGACAACATCACTTCTTTTTCTAGTTCTCAAGCAATCAATACCTCTGGGATCTTCAAGTTTGTAGCGGGTAATACGGATTCAGGTCTGGGTTCAAGCGCGAAGTCTGCTGTGTTTTATCCGTCACAATCACAGTCTTACTATGCTGATGCTGGAAGTTTGGTAGTCGCCAAAAATGGAGTGATCTATCATCGTGACCTAACCAGGGGAATTATCATGGTGAGTCCGGGTGATGGAAATCGTCAAACGCTCTTGATTCGAACTACGGGTACGATGACTGATGGATCAATTTCTTCAGCAACTCTGAAAGAGCCATTGAAAATCGCTCTTGATTATCAAGACCGTATATTGGTTTGGGATTATAACAAAATTCGCCGTATCAACACCCAATTGAATCCGATGACTGTCGAAACCATCATCGGTGGTGGATCTCAGAGTTCGGATAATACCTTACCATTGAATTATCAGCTCATCTATCCTGGGAATATCAATTCAAATGGTTCGAAAATGCCTTGGCTTGTTCCAGTTCCGAATGGTGATTTGTATTTTACAAATAATGCCTGGCAAGCGAATCCTTCCGCGGGTGCATCGGGCGGAAAAATCAGTCGTTATGATTCTGTCAATAATGTGATTCGAAATATTGTTCCAAGTGGTATCGGGATCAATGGGTATTTGACCCAAAATATCGCCGATTGCTATTTCAGCGTGGGTGGTGTCAGGTTTAATCCGGCCAACTCAGTGATAGACCGTTTCATGATTCTCATTCAGGATTCGAATTCTAGTGCGACGAGTGCTTGTGATTTAAGTGGCTTGGCTACGCTTGATCCTAGTGGCGTTTCAATGTCGACTCGAATACCCAATGCACCTACTGAAGCCGGGTATAATTATCGAGTTTCTGCCAGAAACGGAGAAGTTTATACCATGAATCGATGGACTGGCCGTGCCTGGAAATACAATAATACGATCAATGATTGGACTCCCGTTCTTGGTGCAGGTGCGGGAGTTGGAAGTTGTGCGGATGGTACAGACGCACTACTTTGTAAAATCGACATCAATGATTTATTTGTGGACGAACAAGAAAACATTTACTTCATGGACCGCGGTGTAATCAGAATCGTCGATAAGGTATCGAATCAGGTTAGGACAATCCTGGGACAAAATCTTTCATATGGTGACGGCGGTAATGCATTGTCGGCACGTTTCAATCTGATTAATAACTTTGACCGAGCAACCTCGGGTGAGCTCGTGGTTCTAGATGTGAATGAATATAAGTTCAGATCTATTTCACCATCTGGAATCGTTTCAACCATCGCAGGTACCGGCTTGAATGGAGGCCAAAACACTTCATCGCTGGCCACAACTCAGCCGATTCAAGTATTGAATGGTTGGGGAGCTAATTTTGACGACTTCGTGATTAATCCAGCAAGCGGAGACGTGTTTTATGCCCGATTTGGCAATATTGCCAAGCTTGACCGTATTACTGGAAAGTGGGTTGATTTGATGGGGGGTGGTTCAACTTATTACTCGCAGGCCGATAATTTGATTGGAAGTTTGATTGTTGGTTCAAGTCGGGAGGCTCCGAAAGTAATTGGGTTTGATGGCAATAACATTTTAGCGGCGATTGGGGGTTATACCAGCGAAACCACTTTAAACATGCATTACGGATATCTTAAGAAATATGCAATCACGAACGGACTGCAAACGCATTTGGCGGCTGATTTGAACTCGGTCACACCTACTTATTATTTTTGTTCAGATGGAACACTCACTGTAAACTGTGTGGTGCCGCAAGCCACCGGATCGCCACGTTATAATCGATCTACTTATGATACCTTCACTTCGCCAGCTAGGTGGGCAGTGATGAAACCAGGCACCAATGCCCTTCGAGGAATGGAAGAAGGTACTGGAGGATTGGTCAGTACCATCACGACTTTTAATGATAATGCATCGTCATTTGCGTATGTGCACACAGCTTCGAGTCATGTTGCTTATTATTGCAGTACAGTCGATTACAAGATTCACAAAAAGAATATTGTCACCGGTATCGATTCGGTACTCGATTGGCCGATCTCGACAATGAAATGCAACGGTCGATCGATGGTGTACTACGAGAATTCACCAAGTGACCGTAGGCTTTTGTTCCCTTATCTTCAGAACAGTCTTGCGGGTGTGGCTGAATACTTGAATCCGTAAAAAGATTTACTTTTGCTTCTGCTTTTGTGGCTTCGCTGCAGCCGCTGGTGCCGCGCCCGGAGCAGGTTCAATGCGCGGGAACAACACGGGCGGATCACTCAAGGTATAATTCTTAGCGCCTGAATCCAGTACGCCCACTGTTTTACCAATTGAGCCAAGTGCTTTGGCTGCAGTGTCTGGAATGAATGCCGCCAGCAATTGGGTCACAATATCGATTCCGTAAAGACCGTTATACATCACTTCAAGAAACTTCTCGCGTTGTTCAGGTTGATCGTCTTTCAATGACCAAGGTGCTTGATCATTGATGTAACCGTTCACGACATTTACTTCATGCCAAATACGGTCGAGTGCACGGTGATGTTCGTGTTTGGTCATCAGGTCTTTTACTTCATTGATGATCGGCGCAAAATCAAATGCAGGCTTGTAGTTGGCATTCGGGAAATCGTCGCCCACGCGTTTGCGGGCAAGTTTCACCACACGCATCAAAAGGTTTCCGTAATCGTTGCCGAGTTCGGATTGATGACGTTTCAACATGTCTTCCATGATGAAAGCTCCGTTGCCGTTTGAAGGGATGGCACGAAGAATGTAATAACGGAATGAATCGACCGGAACAACCGACACCGCATCAAACGGATCAACACCGTTATTGAGCGACTTTGACATTTTTTTCCCGTCAGCGGCGAGTACCATTCCGTGAACGTAAACTTGTTTTGGAAGAGGAATGCCCGCCGAGTGAAGCATCATTGGCCAAATCACGGCATGGAACCACAAAATGTCGCGCCCGATGACGTGAAGATTGTTCGGCCAAAAGCCTTTTGGTTCGCTTGCAGTGTAATAGTTGATGAGTGCATCAAACCAGGTGTAGATCACATATTCAGGTTTGCCTGGAACAGGGATACCCCATCCTTTGTTCGGGCGGGTGATCGAAAGATCGCGCATGGGTTCGCTTTCCAAGCGAGCCAAAATTTCTTTTTTCGAAAGATCAGGAGAAACAAAATTTTCTTGGATTTTGATGTGCTCGATGATCCAGGATTGATACTGACTAGTTTTGAAGAAGTAACCTTCTTCTTTCACAAGATCAAGCGGGGTGTGATGCTCAGGGCATTTGCCTTCTGGCGCTTGAAGTTCGGTATAGTAAGCTTCACAGTTCAGACAATATTTGCCTTCATAGCTGCTGAAGTAGATGTCACCCTTTGCTTCGAGCTTCTTCCAAAAGTCCTGTACGGCTTTTACATGACGTTCTTCGGTAGTGCGAATGAAGTCATCGTAAGAAATATTGAGTTTAGCGCAGAGTTCTTTGAAGCGAACCACGTTCTCATCGACAAAAGCTTGTGTGTCTTTACCTAGAGATTCGGCAGTCTTCACCAGCTTCTGGCCGTTTTCATCGGTGCCGGTCAGGAAAAACACTTCATGACCAAGCAGTCGGTGCCAACGGGCATAAGCATCGGTCACAATCTTTTCATAGGCATGCCCGAGGTGTGGAGCGCCGTTTGGATAATCAATAGCCGTCGTAATGCTGTATTTTTCTTTAGACATAGTGAATCTTTAAACCTTTATGAGTGAAAAAGCGATGAAACAATCGCTCCGACAATTGCAAATAAGAAACCGATAAAGCAACCCGCAATCATGATCAGGGCGATGGTTGGTAAAAACACCATGACCAGCCCACGTAAACGGGAAATGTTGAAGCGAATGGAGAAACCAATGACCAAGAGGGCAATATGGTAAACCCAGCCAATCATGCTGCCCAAAGAAAGAGGTAGAAACCCGAAAATCGAGCCCACCAAAGCAGAGGTATAGGCAATAGCGGTGATTTTGATGAGTTCATTGAGAGTTACTGATTTTCTTGCAGGGTTGTTTTTATCGACCAAGATCAAAGCGGCTGCCCAGAAAATCAGTGCATTGATGAAAATCAAAAAAATTGAATTGAAGGGAGTCAACAGCATTTTCAGCCCTTCCATACCCCAAGTGGGCAAGAAGTTCTGACTTGCTTGATCACCTTGAGCCCAAATGTCGTCAGGCAGATCTTTCCAGATCGGAAGCGACTTTAATTGGGACTTAATTCGATGAAAACTGTCCATCAAGGATTCGTGTTTGATGGATCGGGTGACCCAATCCAAAAAGGCGGCAATCCAGGTTGCTGCCAGACCTAGTGCCAGGGATTGATTGAACGAAGCTTTTTCATAACGCGTTTTGAAAAAAGTGGTGGGTTCGGTCAAGACCGAGTAGCCATCTTGCAAAAGTTGTTTGACTAGGCCGGTATTTTCAACCGGCCCTGTCTGATTCATTTCTTCGCTGGTGCTGGATTGTTGGTTGTTGGATTCTGGAGTTTCCATTCATTTTCCGTTTTCGGAAGCGCTGATTTCATGGATTCTTCCATGAGGTACGCCTCATTGTTTTTATCATTCAGATTGCGGGCGTATAGTTTGTCTTTGGCGGTGAAGAAGGACATCTTGAATTTTGCCGGATTCTTATCATCACCAATGGTCAACTTCACGATTTCTTTTCCGCTTGGTACCGGACTCACGAAATCTTGAATGCGGGTCATGGCCAAAAGATTGAGCAGTTTTGAGCCGATATTTGCATCCCAGTTTTTAGCGGCGTCTTTTGACTTCCAGTTGCCATTTGCATATTCGAATTCCGGTGCAGCTGAATAGGAAGGTGCCTCGGCCTTGATTTTGGTCGCGGTGATCTTTTCGGCATCGGTCAAGATCAGGGTGTTGCGCAATTCAGAAAGTTTTTTGTCGATGTTGTTACGTAAGATTGATTCAACTTCGACGATTTCTTTGATGCCTGAAGTGCGAGCATAGTAATGCTTTTCAGCAGAAAGTTTTTCTTTGCTTCCTGGAATCGCTTTTGCCGGAAGAATTTTCTCGAATAGCTCGATGGAATGGGTTTGGTTGCCTGACTTCACCGTGTAGCTGATGACCGGCTTCAACCCTTTAATCATCGATTCATCGACAAACTCACTGGCCTTTGAATTAGAAATCGCAGATAAGACCGTACCGATCCGGTCATTACTGCCTTCAAAGCCATTGATGGTCCAGATTCCATTTGTTTTTTTAGCTTTGAATTTATTGCTCGTGATTTCGTCAACCGAATTCCGATCGAAGTTGAACAATGCCTTTTCCCGGAAGTTGGTGACCGTTTTGCCAAAAGTCGAGTTCTTGAATGAATTTGAAATCAAGAAAACAGTTTTGTCGTTCACAGCCCCTTCAACAGCAGACCCGACAAAGGTCTTGTCACCGATCGGGTGTTCTACACCAAACCATGCGGTATACCGTTTCCCAGGTTTTCCTTGAGCATCAGCGGTAACAAATTCGATGAATTGGGTTTCAATCGTAGTGCGCTTCTCATCGCTCAAACCGTAGTCATTCATGAGTGATTTTCGTTTTTCGGGTGTTTCTTCCGTTAAATCAATCAACTCTGGCGCTACCGCATTGTTGGTGCCGTTCAATACTTCTTTCACGGTCATCAAGTCGGCCGGATAAGGAATCCCGTTCGGTCCCATCGGATTAGTGAGAATCCATTTTCCGTCGGTCAAGCCATTACACTTTTTATCGCTCAGACTTTCGCATTTGAGTTCGATCAAGCCGCGAGTGCTTTTGACTCTGATCATTGCAATTTGAGTGTCATCAGCCGGTAAAGAGATCGGCTTTTTGGTTTCGGTGTCGGCCTTGTCTTTTTTTGGCTTGTGAGAGTACTGAAGCCAATAGGCGAAAGTACCCACACCAAAAAGCGTAGCCGAAAGGATCAGTGGTGTTTTCCAGTTAGGTTGTTTCATGACGATGAATGCTCCTAAAAATTAAAGCTTCTTTCTTCTGACCCAAATCACGATTCCGAGAATGGCAATCATCAGTGGAATCAAGATCACGCTCAGCCAGAAAATCAGGGTTCCTTCATTCTGTGAAAGCTCGATCTTTCCAGCTTCATCTTCTTTTCCGCGAATTGAAATCATGCTCTCGTCTTCGAGTGTCCAGCTGACCGCATTTAAAAGAAAATCAAGGTTGCCGCCGAAACGGGAATATTGGTTGTTTGCGAATTGGCTTGAACCAAAGACCACAAGACGGGTATCTCGCGTCGCTTTCGAATCGACTTTTTTACCGCTCGCCACCATTGCCGTATTGAGAGGGCCGGCAAGGTCTGAGCCTGGATTGTACTGAACAGCGCCTTTATTGATCGACGCTATGTCGGTTTCACCCCAGGCTTTAGGAGTTGATTTTGATAGCCAAGCAGTCTTGATTCCAACCGGTTCTGGAGAGATCGGGTCAACCGGTCTAGAGAACGGAAAATAACACTGCTGTTTGAAGTCTTTAGTGATTGCCTGATCAGGGTTGAATTGAACGATGATCGGAACAGAAGCATCCACGCCCAGTTGACGGGAGATCGGGTCGATGATCAATCCGATTTTCACATCAACACCCCAGGTCTTCAGCAATTCACGAAGTTCTTTGGTTTGATCGGTTTGAGAAAGAGAAGATTCAAATGCAATCACTGCGCGGCCGCCTAGATCCAGGTAATCGCCAATTGCTTTGATTTCACTTGGGAAAAGAGCCTTGTTCGGACCAATCATGACTATCGCACTGCAGTCGGCGGGAATCGCGCTCTCTTGGGAAAGTGTGATTTCTTTTATGTCATATGCCTGGGTTTCAAGACCCTTTTTGAATCCTTGCAGTCCGTTTTGATCTTGAGCGGTGATGCTGTTTTCACCATGACCGATGATCGTACAAACGGTGACCTTCGTGTCTTTCGTGAGTTTGATCACGGCGTTGGTGACTTTTTCTTCGGTGATCTCTTCAACCTTCGTGACCTTGCCATTGTAAGACAACATCAGGGTTTCGGCTTTTTTGATTCCGGCATTCTTTACCCGCAAAGGTTCCTTGTTCGGATCAACGAGTTCGAATTTGAATTTATTCGAAAGCTTTCTGTAGTTGTCGAACAACGGACGATATTTTTCTTTTGAACCGATATCGGCGAAAAATTCGGCTTTGAGTTCGCTTTTCAAGCCCTTCATTACTTTTTCAGATTGATCTGCGAAAGTATGGAGCTTGTTCTTCGTCAGGTCGAGTTTCTTCGGATACTGGGAAGACAGGAAGTTGATTACGCCGACAATCCCGATAATCAGGATGGTGATGAATAGTGAGTTGGCCCCAAAAGAGAGCGAACGCTTGGTCAGTTCTTTTTTTGATGACATGATTATGATCTCCAACGATATGAATCAAGAACACGGTGAGTGAAAAACAAGCCGAGTCCGATGAATGAAAGATAAAAAACGATGTCTGTGGTGTCGATGATGCCCTGGCTGAAGTTATTGTAGTGCTGGATCAACGAAAGGTAATCAAGAACATCACTGAATACCGGACCTGCCGATTGAGCAGCCCAGTTGATGAGCCAGAAGAACAAGCCTGCGGCGAAAGTGAGTGCACCTGCCACAATTTGGTTCTCGGTCATCGATGAGAAGAAGACGCCACTGGAAACATAACAACAGGTAAGCAAGAACGTTCCAAGGTAGCTTGATACAATCGGGCCTAGATCAGGGTTACCGTAAACAAACAAAATCACCGGGTAAAAAACGGTCAATGCGAGCATGGTTCCAACCAGCATCGCTGCTGAAAGGAACTTGCCGACAATCATCTCACCCAAAGTGATCGGTGAAGTCATCAACAGCTGGATGGTTTGCATTTTACGTTCTTCCGCAAACAAACGCATGGTGATGAAAGGAACCAGGAACAGAAATATCACGTTCATGTTTCCATAAAGTGGACGAATCACGCCATCGGTGATGCTTCCGCTTTTGCCACCAAATTGCTTGTACTGCATGGCTTGAAGGTTGAAGTGTGAAACGTTAAAGAAGAACATCCAGCCCATGATGAGTAAGAAGCCGGCGATCACGATGTAGGCGATCGGCGAAGTGAAGTAGGTGCGGTAGTCCTTCGAAGCAATGGTCCATGATTTTTTCAGATTGAATTTCATGATTGAACTCCTTCGGTGGTTTCTTGGGTGGTAAGGGATAAAAACACTTCTTCAAGGCTGAGTTTGTCTGCGCCGAATTCAAGTACACCCATTTTTTCCATTACGGCCGCTTCTACAATGCGGTCACGAATGTCGTCTTGAGATGGATTGATTTCGATGGCAAGAGCTCCGTCGTGAAGGTTTACTGATTTGACGCCGGAAATCGCTTGAATCGCTTGAATGCCGTTATTGCTGACACTCTTCACTTTCATTTGGAAAGTGAGTCCCTGATTCATGCGGGTGGTGAGGCGTTCAATGTTGTCTTGTGCGACGATTTTGCCCTTGTTGATCACGATGATTCGTTCACAGGTGGCAGTCACCTCTGGAAGAATGTGTGAGCTCAGGATCACCGTATGTGCTCCGCCCAGTGATTTGATCAACTGACGAATCTCAATGATCTGTACCGGGTCAAGGCCTACTGTTGGTTCGTCCAGGATCAACACTTGTGGATCATGAACCAACGCTTGTGCAAGACCAACGCGTTGACGGTAACCTTTTGAAAGATTTCCGATGATGCGATTGCGCACATGAGTGAGTCCTGTTTTTTCAAGGGCCGTATCAACGGCGGGTTTGAGTTTTGCTTTTGAAATGTCGTGAAGCTTCGCTGCGAACTTCAAGTAATCTTCAACAACCATGTCAAAATAGACCGGTGGGTTTTCAGGAAGGTAGCCGACGTTGCGCTTGACTTCGATGGCCTCATCGAAAACGTCATAGCCCGCAACTTTGGCGGTTCCGAAACTTGCAGGCATGAAACCGGTGAGAATTTTCATGGTTGTACTTTTACCCGCGCCGTTTGGCCCGAGGAAGCCTACGATTTCACCTTTGTTCACGGTGAAATCAAGATGATCAATGGCCGTACGCTGGCCATAGATTTTGGTGAGTCCTGATACTTCGATCATCGAGATGTTCCTTTCTCAAATCATCCAAAAAATGGGATTGTTTATTGATCTTCCATTATGGTTCGACACTTGAAATTGTCAAGAGCTCTCCGGTGGTTGCGCGGTGCAAGAGCCTTGCGTGTGTTAACAGAGTATGTAAGCTTTATTGAAGGTTTCTGCTCGGTTAAATCAAGGGGGTTCAAATGAAATTTCTGATATTGGCATTACTGATGGCTTCACAAGCGTTCGCGTTCTATCCGTATTCAAAAAAGGCGGGTGAAGTTTATGAAAAAATGCCAACAGCCAAAAAAGCCGGAACCCTATATTTGCACTTGTTGAGCAATCCGAAAACGTTGAGCCCGATGTTGAATCATGACGCCGCTGTTTCAGGAATCAATCAGCTGATCTTTATGCCTCTCATGGCTTATGACCATGAGACGGGCGAATACTTCCCGGCATTGGCGGAAAAGCTGGATGTATCAAAAGACCGCAAGACAATGACTTATACCATTCGTAAGAATGCTGTCTGGCAAGACGGAACACCGATTACCACCGATGATGCTGAATTTACGTATCAGAAGCTGTTTGACCCTAAGGTCGAAGCCTCTTCGAAGCGTGCTTATCTGGGTGAGTTCAAATTTGATAAAGTCGATTCGTCGACATTCAAACTTACGGTTGAAAACCCCAACGTGAATACACTTGCCAATATTCAAGACGATTTTACGATCATTCAGAAAAAACAATATCTGAACGAGCCTGACTTCAACAAGGCTAAGGCGATTATTAATCCGGTTGGAAGTGGGCCTTATCGGGTGAAAGCTTTTTCACGAGATCAGAAACTTGAATTGGAAAGAGTAAAGGGGTGGTGGGGCGAGTCTTTGCCTGCATTCAAAAATCTTTATAATTTTGATTCCATTGTTTACCGGATTATTCCTGATACGACACTTGCGTATGAAAAATTCATGAAGGGTGAAATCAACCTGATTGAGATGAATGCCGAAATGTTTGGGAATCGGGTCAAGGGTGCTGACAAAGACAAGTTCGGGCTTGAGCCTGGAACAAATAAGTCGGTATGGGCAAAAAACTTCCGTACCGAAGCGCCAGCTTCTTATTATTATATCGGTTGGAACCTTAAAAACCCTATTTTTGCTGGTAAAAAAACACGTCAGGCTCTTGCTCACTTGGTTGATTACGACATGCTGATGGAAAAGGTTTATTACAACACGGTTGTTCGTTGTTATTCGCCGTTTGGTTCATTGACACCGAACACGGCACCGGATCAAAAAACCAAGTCATTTGGTTTCAATCCTAAAAAAGCAATCGAAATGCTGAAGGCTGACGGTTGGGCTGATACCGATGGCGACAATGTGCTAGATAAGGTCATTAACGGTAAAAAAACAAAATTTGAATTCGCCCTTCGCTATAATTCGGAAAATCCGATACGCGCAAAAGTTTCTCAGATTGTGAAAGAACAATTCAAAAAAGCAGGCATCATGGTCAATGTTCAGGCGATGGAATGGAATACCCTGATTGCCGAAATTGAAAACCGTAATTTTGATGCGGTCGTCAGTGGATGGGCAAAAGGAAGCTTTCACCCGGATGCGAATCAAATCTGGAATTCCAAATCATTTTTGAACAAAGGGTCGAACTATGTTGCCTATAGCAACCCTGAAGTCGATACCCTGATTGCCGATTCGATGAAAGAGTTGGATGTGAAGAAGCGGGTCAAGATCATGCAAAAAATGGGAAGCATCATCTATGATGATCAGCCCTATCTTTTCCTGGTCGAGTTGCCGGGCTTCATGATGGGTGTTCACTCGAAAATCAAGGCCAAGAAGTGGGCATTCCGTTTTCAGGATGAACCGGCGCTTCAGCAATATTCAATCGAATAGCAGATGCGGCATAACCGTATAGACATTTGTGGGTGATCGGTTAGACTGAATGATATGTTCAGGTACCTCGTGCGTCGTCTCCTCACCATGATTCCGATGTTCTTTTTGATGACGGCTGTTTATTTCGCCGTTCAAAATTATCTTCCCGGTGGTCCGGTTCAGGAAGTTTTGAGCAAGATTCAATACGGCGGAGGAGAGGGTTCCGGTCGAACCATGAACATTGAAGACATCGCTAAGCTCAGAGCTGAACTCGAAAAACAATACGGACTGGATAAACCGGTACCCGTTCGCTATTGGAACTGGCTAAAAAAAATTGTCGTTCTTGATTTTGGTGACTCGACTACCACGCGCGAACCTGCTTTGAAGACCATCGCTGAGCGCGTTCCGATTTCCATTGGTTTTGGTGTTCCCGGTTTTTTTCTTACCTACATTGTTTGTATCTTCATGGGAATGATCAAGGCTTTGAAAGACGGTTCGAAGCTCGACATCAGTAGTTCGATCTTCTTGTTCGTCATTTATAGTATTCCACCACTGGTTGTTTCAGTCGTGTTTTTGCTTGTTTTTTGTACTGATCGAATTCTCCCCGGTGGAGCGATATTCCCACTCGGCGGTGCTCGATCAGACAACTGGGACACCATGACTTTTGCCCAGCAATGCATTGATTATGTTCAGCACATGTTTTTGCCGGTGGCGGCTTCATTGCTCGGTGGTTTTACTTTTCTGACGATGCTCATGAAAAACTCTTTGCTTGATGTTTTAAGCAGTGACTTCATTCGTACGGCAAGAGCAAAGGGCTTGAGCGAGTCAAAAGTGATTTACAAGCATGCGCTTCGAAATGCGATTCTTCCCCTGATGGTCGGTATAGGTGGGTTTCTTTCAGCTTTTGTTGCTGGTTCAATCGTGATTGAGACGGTTTTTGGTCTGCCTGGAATGGGGCGCCTGATGATCGAGAGTTTGAATTCACGTGACTACAACGTACTCATGGGAGTGGCGGTAATTCAGTCAGGCGTGGTGATGTTCGGCCAGCTGCTCAGTGATGTCGCCTATGTTTTGGTCGACCCTCGTATTGATTTCAACGGTAGATAGGAATCCAGTGTATGGGAATCATGAACAGCATCACATCAAAGTTGAGTCCACTGACTAAAAGACGATGGAACGGTTTTTTCAGGCAAAAGCGCGCGTGGATCGGGTTGATCGGTTTTATGACCGTCTTTTTCTTTTCCATGTTTGCCGAGATCTGGTCTAACAGCAAGCCACTGATCCTCAAGCGGGATGGGCATACTTATTTTCCCGCGCTCATTTCCTATACTGCAGCTGAATTCGGAATCACCGATACATTCGTAATTGATTACCGTGAAATGGTTAAAAAAGAACAAGAAGAAGGAAAGTCAACTTGGGCATTATTCCCTGTCAATCAGTGGGACCCGCTTGAGCAAACCTCTGATGTGATGGCTCCGCCTTCAAAGTCACACTGGATTGGAACCGATTCCCTTGGTCGCGATGTGACTGCGCGATTGCTTTACGGACTTCGGGTCTCGCTTGCGTATGGATTGATTTTCTGGGCGATGTGTTTTTTGATCGGAGTCACAATTGGTTCAATACAGGGCTATTTTGCTGGAAATACCGACTTTTATATTGAGCGGCTGAAGGAATTGATTGAGATTCTACCATTTCTATCCGTGGTGATCTTGGTCAATGGTCTGATGAAATCGGATTCGTTCTGGGTGACACTTGCAGTGGTGGTGGGGTTCTCGTGGTCTGGTGTCGCGTCCCAGTTGCGTGCCCAGTTCTTGAGTCTTCGTAAGCTCGAGTTTTGTGATGCTGCTCGTGCGGCAGGTGCCAGCCATGCGCGAATCATCTTCAAACATATTCTGCCAAATGGCATCACTCCGATACTCACGTTGACTCCGTTTACGGTTTCAGGTGGTATCGCAACTCTCGCAGTGCTTGATTATCTGGGGTTTGGTTTGTCACCGCCAACTCCATCGCTTGGTGAATTGCTTCAGCAAGGGCGTACTTACATTCAAAATGCGGTATGGCTGTTGATTACGCCGACGATTGCCCTTTCCTGGATGCTGATCTCAATCAACTTGATTGGTGAATCCCTTCGAGAAGCTTTTGACCCTAGGAAGTAGTTTTTTGACGGTTTCAGCTAAAAATGCCATTACATAACTAATGTGTATGTGTCGGGTTGGACACATTACGGAAAATTCCAAAACAACCGATAATTTATACAGGTAGACTGTGAAAAAATTATTGGTGGGTTTCGTAATATTGTCCAACTTTTTGGTTGGGTGCAATCAGATGCGCTTATACATGCGCGATGCACCTGACGCATTACTATTGCAATCACCCGGATCCAGTAGTCCCAATCAAACTAGTTCACCATTCATTTCAATTTTGGTTCCGGTTGATGCATCTTACGTGAACACAACGAATGCCAGTTCAGTTCAAGTGGGTGGGGCATGCAGTGAAAATGGTCAGGCTGCATTGATAACCGTCGCTGGTAGTTCAACGCTCACTAGTACCGTTTCATGCAATGGCGGATTATGGTCAACAACGGTTGATCTTTCTTCCCTTGATGATGGCCCTATCGCCATTTCTGCCGATCATCAAGATAATCTGGGTCATTCCGCAACAACGGCTTTATCACAGGTGATTAAAGATACGGCCCAATCACCGGCTACCACAGGTTGGATCATGAACCCTGCAAGTGGTTCTTCTTCCTATTTGAAAACTCCTAGCATTTCAGGAATCGCTGAAGGTGCTTCGACCATTCGAATTTATGATGGTACGAGTTGTAGTGCTGCCAATTTGATTGCAACCAAGGTGGTGGCTGGTTCAGGGAATTTAAATCCGAATCCGCTTGCTGCTTTTACTGTGCAGACTTCAAGTTTGAGTGAAGGGCTTCATTCTTTCTCCTATTCAATCACCGATATTGCCGGAAACATGCGCGCATGCGCTTCGACCGGCTTGTCGTATACGGTTGATGTTACTCCGCCGGCTGCTCCTACCTCAGTTGCGCTGAGTGTTCCTACGATTTCGCCGGGCAACAACAGCAAGCCAACATTTGTGGTGACGAGCGCTGCCTTGCCTGCAGGTGTTGCACAGGTGAATCTGTTCAATAACCCATCTTGTTCGGGTGCTTCTGTTGGAACTGCTATTCCAGTGGTTGGTTCCACCTCGACGTCTGTGCAAATCACGAATGCACTATCAAATGCTACGGTTGCAACTTCTTATTACGCTCAATTCAAAGATGCTGCTGGCAATGCCTCTACCTGTGCCGGTTCAGCTTCTTATCAGTATGATGGACTAGTGCCTGTTGCTGCCACAGGTTGGTTGATGGTTCCTGCGAATGGCTCAACCTCGAATGTGGCAACTCCCACTTTGACGGCTTCTGCAGAAGGTGCATCAACGGTTCAGTTGTTTGATGATTCTTCTTGTTTGACTTCAGTTGGGTCGGTTGTCATTTCTGGTGCGGGTGATTTGAATCCGAATGCAAATGCCTCGTTTACCAAGGTGACTAGTGTGCTTGCCGATGGTGTACATGGGTTTTATTATAAAATCACCGACATTGCAGGCAATTCATCGTCGTGCCTTAGCACTGGCTTGAGTTATACGTTGAATACCACCGGGCCATCCGCACCTTCATCCATAACGCTTCAGTCTCCAGCTATTTCACCGAACAATCTTTCTCAACCGGTCTTCCGGGTGAATACCGCAGCACTTGCCTCGAATGTCTCGATGGTCTACCTCTATCGTGATGCAACTTGTGCTGCGGGTACTTCAGTGGGAAGCACTGTCGCTGTTACCGGTTCAGTGGCGACAAACATACAAGTTGCAGCTGCATTGACCGATTCAACTGTCAGCTCCAATTACTACGCAAACCTGAAAGACAGTGCGGGCAATTATTCTGCTTGTGTAGGCGGAGCGGCTTATCAATACGACAGCAAGGTTCCGACTGCAGTGACCAATTGGACAATGACGCCGGCTTCTGGTTCAACTTCGAATGTCGCAAACCCAATCATTACCGGTTCAGGTGAAGGTGCTGCGACTGTCGAACTGTTTAGTAACTCTTCTTGTTCGGCTTCGCTTGGCTCTGTGGTGATCAGTGGTTCAGGTGATAACAATCCGAATGCATTTACGACTTTCAGTAAAACATTAAGTGGCTTGACCACAGGAAATTACGCCTTCTTTTACAAAGTCACCGACGTTGCCGGGAATGTGAAGAGTTGTGCTTCAACGGGACTGAGTTATAGTTTGAATCTTGTTGCTCCAATTGCTCCGACGTCGATCACGTTGAAAACCCCTTCCAGTCAGTATGGAAATTTTGCCCGTCCGACTTTCTCTGTAAATAGCGCTTCATTGCCCGCGAATGTGATCTTGGCTTCTGTTTATAGTGATTCTGCATGTGGAAGTGCAAGTCTTGTCGGCAGTTCACCAACGGTTGCTGGTTCAACAACTACTTCGGTGCAACTCACTAATGCATTACCGAATCAGACGATTGGTATTCCATACTTTGCAAACTTCAAAGATACGGCAGGAAATTATTCAGCCTGTACCGGTTCAGCTACCTATCTCTACGACAACAGTCCTGCTGCAAATGTAGTCAGTTGGACGATGAACCCGGTGAGCGGGTCAACCTCGAATCTTTCCAATGTACAAATCACCGGCTCAGGCGAAGGGGCTGCGACTGTACAACTTTATACCAATTCGTTTTGTTCGACATTGATCGGGTCAAAAGTGATTACGGGTTCAGGTAATTTAAACCCGAATGCAAATGCTACATTCTCTCTATCTACTTCCTCACTCAGTGCAGGAAGTTATGGCTTTTATTACCGCATTACTGACATTGCTGGAAATGTGTCTTCTTGTTTGTCGACCGGGTTGCTTTACACGATGAATCCGAACTTGAATGCAACCCCTTTATCAATTGTTTTGAGTAATCCGGTAGGTTCTATCGGTAATGTCAGTCAGCCGACTTTTGCAGTCACCGGAAATGCGATTCCTGCTTATGTTTCAACCGTCAGTCTATATAATGATGTAGCCTGCAGCGGAGCTGTGGTGGCTTCCTCGCCGGTAACTCTTGGTGCAACCAGTACTACCATTCAGTTACCAATTGCATTAAGCAATCAGACTTCATCTAAAAATTATTACGCTAAATATGATTATATCAGCGGGGTTTCTTCAAACTGCGTCGGGACAGCGACTTACCAGTATGACAATGTGGTGCCATTGAGTGTGACTTCATGGTCGATGACTCCGGCAAGCGGTTCGGTTTCATCAATTACCACGCCAATCGTAAGCGGAGTAGGTGAAGGTGCTGCGACCGTAAATTTATTTTCTGATTCTGTTTGTTCCGCATCGGTTGGCACAACAATGATTCCAGGAAGCGGAAACTCAAACCCTAATTCAGACAATTCGTTTACCCTGACGACAAGCGCTCTTGCCGCTGGAAATTATACCTTTTATTACAAAATTGCCGATCAGGCTGGCAATGCTACTTCATGTGCCACCACAGGTTTGACTTACACAATGAATAATGGGTCTGATACGGTTTCACCGACGGTGACGATCGCTACGCCTATAAACCCTACCGTCAAATCATCTGCAATACCGATCACGGTTACTTTTTCTGAGTCAGTAACGGGTTTTGATGCGAGTGATATTGGTGTCACGAATGGTACTGTTTCAAGTTTTTCAGGAACCGGTTCAAATTATACATTTAACCTCGCACCGAACTCAACGCTCACCCAAACTGATATGACAGTTTCGATTGCGTCAGGAGTGGCTAATGATGCTTCTGCTAATGGAAGTATCGCAGCCACGAATCTAGTGGTTCGGTTTTATCCGGCTCCAACTTCCTTAACAGGAACTTCACCATCCAATAATACAACACCTACGATTACTGTTGGTGACGGTGCAATCGGTTTAACGGCTTATCTTTATACTGATTCGACCTGTTCGATACCAGCACTGAAGGGTTCTCAGGTAATGACCGGTGCAACAGTTGCTGTAACTTCGAGTGCTGTCAGTACCAATACCACGTATTATGCAAATTTCAGTGACGGCACCAATACTTCAGCGTGTTCGAGCACTAATTTTAATTACAACCTTGATAATGTTCAGCCAACGGCTCTCATTACAACGACGATCAATCCAACCGTTAAGGTTTCTTCGATTCCGATTACAGTAACTTTTTCAAAATCGGTAACAGGTTTTACCTCAAGTGAATTGACGGTAACAAACGGTTCACTCTCTAATTTTATTGGAAGCGGCACTACTTATACTTTTGATCTTGCACCAAGTTCAACCACCGCCCAAACGAACATGGTGTTGTCACTGGCAGCTGGTATTGCAAACGATAGTGCTGGTAATTCCAATACTGCCGCAACCGATCTCACGGTTGCTTATTACCCGGCGCCAAGCACTCTGACTGGTACATCACCTTCGAATATTGCAACACCGGTTGTGACGGTTGGTAATGGCGCCGTTGGTTTAACTGCAAATCTTTATTCTGATGCAATTTGTACCATTTCAAAGGGTACTGCAGCGATGAGTGGGGCGACTGCTGCGATCACCTCAACTACAGTGAGTGCCAATACTACGTATTACGCAAACTTCAGTGATGGCACCAATACTTCAGCTTGTTCTATCGCAAATTTTGCATATGTTTATGATAACACCGCACCTACGGTGACGATCTCTACACCTAAAAACCCAACCGTTAAATCAAGTAACATTCCAATAACGGTCACTTTCTCTAAATCAGTCACTGGTTTTGCTTCTAATGGACTCACGGTAACGAACGGCACGCTCACCAATTTTGCAGGAAGCGGCACGACTTATACTTTTGATCTTGCTCCGACAGATGCGACGGCTCAAACGAACATGTTGTTGTCAGTGGCTGCAGGTGTCGCAACTGATGGCTCGGGTAATGCCAATACTGTAGCAACAGATCTCACGGTTGCTTATTACCCAGCTCCAAGTTCATTGACTGGCGTATCACCATCGAACAGTACAACACCGACGGTAACCATCGGCAATGGAGCATCAGGTTTAAGTGCAAAAATTTATTCTGATTCAAGTTGTACTACTTTAAAAGGTTCGGCGCCGATGGCCGGTGCTTCGGCGGGGGTTTCATCAAGCCTGATTTCGGCTAGTACCACTTACTATGCGACATTTGATGATGGTTTAAACTACTCTGCATGTTCGTCCGCTAGTTTCGCATATGTTTATGATAATACGGCGCCAACAGTGACGATCACGACGACTAAAAACCCAACCGTTAAATCAAGTAGCATTCCGGTTACGGTGACATTCTCGAAATCAGTTACAGGCTTTGCCTCTAATGAACTTACCGTAACGAACGGTACGCTTACTAATTTTGCAGGGACTGGAACTACTTATACTTTCGATCTTGCACCAACTTCAACCACTGCTCAAACGGACATGGTGTTGTCAGTAGCGGCCGGTGTTGCAAGTGATAGTGCAGGTAACACTAATACTGCTGCAACCAATCTCACGGTTGATTATTATCCGGCACCAAGTACTTTGACCGGAATATCGCCTTCCAATAATACAACACCGGTGGTGACTGTTGGTAATGGTGCTACTGGTTTAACCGCATATCTCTACTCTGATTCATCTTGTTCATTGCCATCAGTAATGGGGTCACAGGTAATGTCTGGCTCAACGGTGGGTATTACTTCGAGTGCAATTTCTACCAGTACCAATTACTACGCGAAATTTTATGATGGAACCGATTACTCGGCTTGTTCATCAGCCAGTTTTTCATATTCTTTAGACAGTTTATTACCTTCGGTTTCGATTACTACTCCTGTTAATCCAACAGTCAGATCCAGTGGAATTCCAATTACCGTAACTTTTTCAAAACCGGTAACAGGTTTTGATGTTACAAAAATCACGTTGAGTGGTAGTGGTTCATTTTCCGGGTTTACCGCGGTTAGTAGTTCGATTTATACAGTTAATCTTTCACCAACTAGTCCAGGTAGTCAGACGAATATGGTATTGTCAGTCGCCGCCGGAGTGGCTGTCGATGGTTCTGGAAACAGCAACACTTCCGCTTCAAACCTGACCGTTGCTTATTACCCGGCACCAAGTACATTAACTGGTATTTCACCTTCAAATAATACAACACCGGTAGTGACGGTTGGTAATGGTGCGGCAACTTTAACGGCTTATCTTTATTCAGATTCATCTTGTTCATTGCCATCGGTGATGGGTTCACAAGTGATGACTGGCTCGACTGTGGGAGTGACTTCAAATACGATTTCTTCAAGTTCGAACTACTACGCAAAGTTCTATGATGGAACGAATTACTCTGATTGTTCAACCGCTAGTTTTGCATATATTTACGATAATGTAGCACCAACGGTTACGATTGCGACTTCTCTAAATCCAACGGTTAAAACGAGTGCCATTCCAATTTCCGTAACTTTCTCAAAAACAGTAACGGGTTTTGCAGCGAATGAACTTACGGTAACGAACGGTACTATCACTAATTTTGCAGGAAGTGGCACTACTTATACTTTTGATCTAGCGCCAAGTTCAACTACTGCGCAAACGAACATGGTGTTGTCAGTAGCGGCTGGTGTTGCAATTGATGGCTCGGGCAATACGAATACTGCTGCAACAAACCTCACGGTTGCGTATTACCCAGCGCCGAGCACTTTGACCGGTGTATCGCCTTCAAATAACACTACACCGTTGGTGACTGTTGGTAGTGGTGCTACCGGATTAACTGCAAATCTTTTTTCTGATGCATCTTGTACCACTTCAAAGGGTACCGTTGCGATGAGCGGTACAACAGCTGCGATTACATCAAGTGTGGTGAGTGCCAATACTACGTATTACGCTAACTTCAGTGATGGCACGAATACTTCGGCATGTTCAACAAATAGTTTTGCATATGTTTACGACAACACTGCACCAACAGTAACGATTACTACACCTAAAAACCCAACCGTTAAATCAAGTGCGATTCCGGTTACGGTAACCTTCTCGAAATCAGTGACAGGTTTTGCATCTAATGAACTCACGGTGACGAACGGGACGCTCACCAATTTTGCAGGAAGTGGAACTACATATACTTTTGATCTAGCGCCAAGTTCAACTACTGCACAAACGAACATGGTGTTGTCAGTGTCAGCAAGTGTTGCAACTGATGGCTCGGGCAATACCAACAATGCTGCAGCAAGCCTCACCGTTGCTTATTACCCAGCACCCAGTACTTTAACTGGTGTATCGCCTTCAAATAATACGACTCCGACTGTGACTATTGGTAATGGT
>CALPVV020000009.1 GCA_943327105.2 Nitrosovibrio sp. Nv4 | reverse complement strand
TGAAATTTATTCATACCAACCATTACTTTTTCCTTAGACTCCAACTGACGCTGGAATCGGTAAGCACTATTGGCAATTTCGGCTTGAGGGTAACCGTGTTCAACGGCCTTTACCATCCCCCCATTTCGTCGATCTTATCAATGTAAGCTAAAGCCTCTTTCTCAACTTTGTCAGTGAGAAACTCCACCAGGTAAGAACCACCGAGTGGATCGGCAAAATTCGCGACACCACTTTCTTCAGCAATGATTTGTTGAGTACGAAGCGCAATTAACACTGATTCATCTGTTGGTAAGGCTAACGTTTCATCCATTGAATTAGTATGTAGTGAATTTACACCACCCAAAACACCTGCCATTGCTTGAACAGCAACTCGAACCACATTATTAACAGGCTGTTGTGCTGTAAGAGAAACACCTGCGGTCTGGGCGTGGGTACGAAGCATCCAAGATTTTGGGTTTTTTGCTCCGTACTTGTCCTTCATCTTGCGGGCCCAAATACGACGAGCAGCACGGAATTTAGCAATTTCTTCAAAAAAATCGTTGTGAACATCAAAGAAAAAACTCAATCGAGGGGCAAATTCATCAATATCCATACCCCTTTTTACTGATTCTTCAACGTAAGCAAGACCATCAGCAAGAGTAAAGGCAAGCTCTTGAACGGCGGTAGCACCTGCCTCACGAATATGATAACCCGAAATAGAAACAGTGTTCCAATTCGGATAGTGCTTAGTACCGTACTCAATCGTGTCAATTACACATTTTACAGCAGGGGCAATAGGGAAAAGCCATTCCTTTTGAGCAATATATTCCTTCAAAATATCATTTTGAAGAGTTCCTCGAACTTTAGAGTTCGGAACACCCTGTTTTTCTGCCATCGCATAATACATTGCGAGCACTACAATTGCAGGACCATTGATAGTCATCGATGTAGTTACTTCACCAAGAGGAATACCTGCGAAAAGTCTTTCCATATCCTCAAGTGAAGATACCGAAACACCACACTTACCTACTTCACCAAGAGATTTAGGAGAATCACAGTCATAACCCATGAGGGTTGGCATATCAAAAGCCGTAGAAAGACCGGTTTGACCTTGTTCTAAAAGTAGTTTGAAGCGCTTATTCGTTTCATCCGGTGAAGCAAACCCTGCGAATTGTCGCATGGTCCAGAGTTTTCCACGGTACATATTGTGTTGAACACCGCGTGTGAATGGAAACTCACCGGGTAAGCCAAGATCACGATCTTCATTAAAACCGATCGAATTCAAATCTTCTTGAGTACAAAGAAGCGGAACTTCCATGTCACTTAATGTAGTGAAGCGATCCATTCGAGGAGGAGATTTTTTTTCAATCTCTGACTTCTTCTTTTCCCATTCAACTCTTTTACTCATAAGTAACCTCTTATAATTGAAAACAATTATTTTTTTGAAAGTTCGTTAGCAGCAATCACTAATTTCTGAATTTCACTTGTTCCTTCATAAATTTCAGTAATTTTAGCGTCGCGGAAATTTCGTTCAGGAACATATTCTTTTGTGTAACCGTAGCCACCATGCACCTGAATCGCTTTTGTAGTAATCCACATCGCAGCTTCAGAAGCAGAAAGTTTTGCCATAGCTGCTTCTTTAGAAAATGGAAGCCCTTGATCTTTTTTCAAGGCCGCATGCCAGGTCAATAAACGAGCTCCTTGAAGTCTGGTTGCCATTTCAGCGATATAAAACTGAATCGCCTGTAATTTTGCTATAGGTGCACCAAATTGTTCGCGTTCACTTGAAAATTTCTTTGAAGCTTCAAAAGCACAAGTAGCAATACCGAGTGCTTGAGCAGCAATTCCGATACGACCACCATCAAGAGTGCTCATTGCAACCTTGAAACCATCACCTTCTTTTCCAAGAAGACATTCATCCGGTACAAACATGTCATCAAAGAAAAGTGAGGCTGTAGATGAAGCTGTAATGCCAAGCTTGTTTTCCAATTTATTAACGCTGTAGCCTTTGGTTTTTGTATCAACAACAAATGCACAAATACCTTTGTGCTTGAGATCTGGATTAATGGTTGCAAGCAAAATACAATAATCCGCCTCACGTCCATTGGTGATCCAGTTTTTCGAACCATTTATTTTGTATCCGCCTGGAACTTTTTCAGCGCGACACTTGAGACCTGCAGGATCTGATCCATGACCTGGTTCAGAAAGAGCAAAACAACCGAGCTTTTGGCCGCTAGCAAGTGGTTTAAGGAATTTCTCTTTTTGAACATCATTTCCAAAAGCCTGAATTGGATAACAAACAAGAGAGTTGTTCACCGACATGATTACGCCAGTAGATGCACATGCAGCAGAAATAGCTTCCATCGCCATCGCATAAGTCACTGTATCTAGGCCAGCACCACCCCACTGGTCTTCAACCATCATTCCCATCAAACCCATTTCGGCCATTTGTTTCACATTATCAACAGGGAACTCACCGGTTTCATCATGATGAGCAGCCACCGGAGCAACTACCTTTTGAGCAAATTGCTGGATCTGATCCATCAACATGATTTGGTTTTCATCAAGACAAGGCCAAGATTTTGCGTATTCCATTTTATTTACCTTTCGAATTTAAGAGTATTGATAAAAACCACGGCCAGATTTTTTACCCAACCATCCGGCTGTTACATATTGTTTCAAAAGTGGACAAGGACGATACTTAGAATCACCTAACCCGTCATGAAGAACTTCCATGATTGCAAGGCATGTATCAAGACCGATAAAATCAGCAAGAGTAAGTGGACCCATGGGCTGATTTGTACCAAGCTTCATCGCAATATCAATATCTTCAACAGAAGCAATGCCTTCATAGAGTGCATAGACTGCTTCATTAATCATCGGCATTAAAATTCGATTTACGGCGAAACCAGGAATATCACGCGCTTCAACAAAAGTTTTTCCCATTTTTTCAGCCGTCGAACGAATCGTGCTGAATGTATCGTTCGAAGTTTGAATTGCACGAATCCCTTCAACTAACTTCATTACTGGTACAGGATTCATAAAATGCATCCCTGCAAACTGATTTGGACGCTTAGTTACAGCCGCCAATTCAGTAATGCTGATGGATGATGTGTTAGAAGCAAAAAGACCTGTGGGCTTTACGTGTTGATCGAGTTCTTTCCAGATCTTTTTCTTCAATTCTACATTTTCTGAAACTGCTTCGATCACCAAGTCACAATCCTTCAAATCTGCGAGTACATTGACGGGCTTCAAAAGACCCATGGTTTTATGGAGTTCTTCTTCAGTTATTTTCTGTTTTTGAAGTGCCTTTTCAAGCTGGGATTTGATTTTATCAATACCGGTTTGAGCAGAAGCAAGGTTTTGGTCGGCAATCATTACGGAAAAACCATTTTGAGCTGCAACCTGCGCAATTCCTTGTCCCATTTGCCCTGCACCTACAACACCAATTTTTTGAATATTCATATATGATCTCCGATTATAAATTATTTACCGATACAAAAATCTGAGAAAATTTTCCCTAAAACGTCGTCAGGAAGAGTTTCTCCGATCAAAGCCCCAAGTTCACCCATGCCGTGTCTTACTGTAGTTGCAAATAAAACCAAATCAGCGCAGTCGTTAGCTTCCTTTAAGCACTTCAAAGAACGCTCAATTGCTTGAAGATGTTCAACCTGTGTAATGACCACTTCTCCTGGCTTACGAATCAAAATATCTTCAGCTATGATGGCCATTTCTTTAGCCACATCGCTTACCCCTTCAAGAGTTGTTGATGAAATCCATGTCCAACTCTTAACTTCAGATAATTTGCTCAATAAAAATAATTTGATCTCTTCCTGAGAAGCCTCATCGACGAGATCTTTTTTGGTAATGATACCTATCGTTTTCTTGCCTTGAATCGACTGCAAAAAGCTTTCAACTTCTTCAAGGTTGGGGGAAAGGCCATCAACAACGATCAAGACTAAATCTGAACTTGAAGCAGTTTGAATTGTTTTTTGAATACCGATTTGTTCGATCTTATCGGCGTCTTGCACTACTTTTAAGCCTCTAAGCCCAGCCGTATCTGAAAGTTTATAGGTTACATATCCCTTTAAGCCCTTCAAATTAAGTTTTTCACGGACCACGTCTCGTGTGGTTCCGGCAATATCAGATACAATTGAACGATCTTCGCCGAGAAGAGCGTTAAAGAATGATGATTTTCCCGCATTTGGAAGTCCAAAAAGAGAAACCGGAATACCATCCGTAAACCTTTTACCGCGATCAAAGCTGCCGCCAAGATTTTCAAGCATTGAGATAATTTGACCCAGACGTCCTCTTAATCTTGGCAGGCTTACTTCATCTATGTCTTGATCTGAAAAATCAATTCCGACTTCCGATAGGGTCGCAAGTTGCATCAGATCGGTACGAATTTTATCAATTAGCTCGTGTTGAGACCCGGAAAGTTTTTCAAGAGCAAGGTCGAGAGCAAAATCATTCTCAGCCGCAATCAACTCTTTGATAGCTTCTGCCTGAGAGAGTTGCATCTTGCCGTTTTTAACAGCTCGAAATGAAAACTCACCCGGTAAAGCAAGCCTTGCTCCTTCAGCAAAAATCAAATCGAGTACCTTTTGGGCAATGATTGGACTTCCGTGTAAAAAAAACTCGACTACATCTTCACCTGTAAATGAACGTGGACCAAAATAGGGAACCATCACGGCATCATCGATTTTTTTATTTTGATCACTGAGCCAGACTCTTTTTGCTCTTCTTTCCGCGTTGAGATCGATTTTGAAAGAGGAAAGTTTTTCAGCAATTTTAATGGCATTAGAACCTGATAGACGTAAAACAGTAATTGCTCCACCAGTAGGCGTGCAAAGAGCTGCTATCGTCTTATTCGATAAGTAACCGGCAGAATCAACATGCTTTTGCTTCTGTAAATCAGAAGCCTGTTGCGAGACCTGCGGCACTGCCAGACACTCCCAATTTTTTATTGAGGTACTTTTGCTGAAGAACGCTCACGATCGAGTTTACAAGCATATAGACGCACAAACCCGCTGGAGTCATGAGCATGAAACCACCAAAAATAAGTGGCATGAACTTCATCATTTTTTGTTGAGCAGGGTCCATACCGGGAGACGGTGGAGTGGTCAATTGTTGCAAATACATTACTAGAGACATCAACACCGGAGTAATAAAATAAGGGTCTTTAGCTGAAAGATCCGTTAGCCAAAAAACAAATGGTGCATTTTTTAGTTCAATCGCAACATCAAGTGCTCGATAAAGAGCAAAAAAGATAGGCATCTGAAGAAGCATCGGAAAACAACCAGCCATCGGATTATATCCGGTTTGCTTCATCATTAGCATCATCTCTTGATTGAATGCTTGCTTATTATCACCATGCTTGGCTTGAAGGGCTTTAATCTTTGGCTGAAAGTCAGCCATCTTCTTCATACTTTTCATACTCTTAACGACAAGTGGGAAGGTTAAGAGCTTAATCAAAATAGTAAGAAGAATGATTGCAACACCATAGTTACCTACATATTTATAGATAAATTTAAGGGTTAAAAGAATTGGATATGCAATAAAAGCAAAAAAACCAAGATCTACGGTTGTATCAAGTGAACGGTCAATTGTGCGCAACAGATCAAGATTCTTTGGAGCAAATACCGTTTTAAACTTCAAACTCAATACGTTGTTAACAACGGGATAAAGCATTGAAGCCTGAACGTTGCTAGTGGATGACTTTTCTAGAAGTACTTTTTGAGGCGTTGTTTCAGGAATTACTGTAAAAATATAATAGTGGCTTCCGGCCCCTACCCACTTCACTGGGGTTGATACGGTAGAAGGGTCTATGTTTTTTTCGACAAGGAACCTCTCAATTTTACCCTCGGTAAGGTAAAACATTTCACGGTAATGAGACTCAGGGTCGTCCTTCATTGCATGAGAAACAACATTCAAAAAGGCACTCTCTGGGGCTTTTTCTTTAAATTGAACATAAATACTCACATCTGCAGTATGATCGTGAACATCATAGACTCGTTTGTATTGAACCTTGTTGTCTTCGTAAGTCCATTCGAAAACATTATTGCCCAACGATTTAAACTGAGTAGCAACCTGTTGATTCAAATATGCATAGTCGGCGCCTGAAAAAGTAAGGAGCAAGCCCTGGTCATAACCAGTGATGGTTTTGAGATCGATCTTTTCTTTTTGATCGTTCATTGACCATTTAGTGAACCAATAAGGATTGGAATCAACGGCAACAGTGGTTGTAGACAGGTTTACTGTTTCAGCACTAGAAAAGTTGGGTGAAAAACTAGTGACCAACAAAAGGGTCCAAATAAGTTTATTCATGCAGGATCATAACCTCCGGATCGAGTAAATGGATGACAACGTAAAATTCTTAAAACTGACTTAAACAAACCTCGTAACAACCCATACTTAAGGATTGCTTGTTCACAGTAACAAGAGCACGTGGGTTCAAATTTACAGCCTGAATAAGGATTACCACTGAGTACCCTTGAAAAACCATGAATAAGTGGAGATAAAATGGCTTTATAGAAGGTAAACAAAAGTTTCATGGCTTCAAAATAGACGACAAAGTAGAACGAACCATCTTGCCCGTTCGATAATCAACCTTCACATAACCTGGTACGACGATATTATAGTCAGCAGATTTGAAGTTTTGTTGATTTAACCGAAAGTGTTCGCGAATTTGTCTTTTAATCTTGTTTCTAAGGACGCTATTAGTCCTTGCCTTCACAGTAATTCCCAAACGTGGGTTACCGAAAGCATTTGGTATCCTGAAAATGACGCAATTATACAGCTTCTTTACATCAGATTGATGAAAGAATTGAAGATATTCTCGTCTCTTTAGAACGCGTGCGCTCTTTGGAAACTTCATTGCGAGAACTCTGGATAATACAGATGATTACCAATTATTTTCCAGCAACTGTCGGAACAAGGCGCTTACGGCCACGTGCACGACGACGAGCTAATACTTTTTTGCCATTAGCTGTTGCGAGGCGTGAACGGAATCCGTGTGTACTGGTTCTTTTTTTACGGGATGGTTGGAACGTGCGTTTCATAGATGTAATGACTTAACGGATGAGGGGCATCATTGTCAATCCCACAAGTGTGTGCTACCAACGAGAGTCTCGGGTTTTACCAACAATGAACGATTTAAATCTTTGGGCAACTACATATCGCCAGATACTTCATAATCACGACAATCCAAGTGAAATGAAATTTTGGCTAGATGCGTTAAGCTGGGAGCGCCTAGAGCAGCTAACTAGCGGTAAAGTCATCGTTTATTTAAATGCACCGAGTATTTTTTACGCCAATTTTATACGCGACAAGTATAAAAATATGATCGAAAACGAGATCACCAACATCCTTGGAAAGCACAGTGAAATTTCAATCTCCGTCTCATCAACAAAAAGCGTTGAAGAAATACGTGAGACGCCATTAAACACAAGTAATTACTCGACAAATTCCAATTTAGAAAACCCACTGGCACCCCCTACTTCTTTTGAGTTTAATCAATCAAATGATTTTTCAAATTCTTCACAAAGAGGTTCATTTAAGACCCCTCAGATCTTAAATGATTTCATTGATTCAGCCCTAACCTTTGATAATTACATTATGGGGCCATCCAATCAGTTTGCGTATGCCTCAGCATTTTCAACCTCTGAGAAACCTGCTGTACAATACAATCCTCTCTTTATCTATGGGCCACCGGGCGTTGGTAAAACACATCTTCTACATGCCATTGGTAACCAAATTAAGAAGAAAAACCCTCATATTAGGGCATATTTTGTATCTGCCGAAAAATTTGTAAATGAGTTCATTGAAAGCATTCAACACAAAACGCCTGGCGACTTCAGAGCAAAATACCGAGACAATATCGACCTATTATTAATTGACGACGTACAGTTTATTGTGGGTAAAGATCGATCAGAAGAAGAATTTATTCATACTTTCAACACCTTACATGGCCTCAGAAAAATGATTGTATTGACATCTGATAAGGCACCTAAAGACATTGATGGTCTGGAAGACCGAATTCGAACTCGCTTTGAGATGGGACTAGTTGCAGATATTCGACCACCCGAAATAGAGACACGAATTGCAATCTTAAAAGCTAAGGCAGAATCTGATGATGTTTATCTTCCGGATGAAGTAGCAACCTTCTTGGGCACGTATGTAAAAGAAACAGTAAGAAACCTACACGGTGCACTTGTTAAACTTCAACAATTTGCTTCTCTTACCGGTTCTGAAATCACTCTCGATCTTGCTAAACAAGTTCTGCAAAACTCTATTCCAGAAGAAGGACAAGAGTATACGGTGGAAATCATCATGAATGCGGTTTGCAAGCACTACAACATCAAGCTTAAAGACCTTAAAGGTACTTCGCGCGCGAAACAATTTTCCGTTCCACGTCAGATTTCAATGTATCTAATACGTCGATACGCAAATCTTGGTTTCCGTGAGATCAGTCAAATATTTGGCAAGGACCACTCCACCGCTGTTCATGCTTATCAAAAAATTGAAGTAGAAATCGAATCCGACCCAGAATTAAAAAGAAGCGTAGAAATGATTAGAGAGCAGCTATAAATTCTAGTTATTAGCGCCAAAATTATATCGATAAAAACAATCCATCATAAATAATTAAAACAATTCTGTTTAATTTTTAATCGTTTCGTCACAACCTATTAAAGTACCTCGGCGCAAGAAGCGCCGATAGGAGGACGATTGATTTCACGGAAGAAATTTAGAAGGTTCTATTCATCAATTATTGCATCTACGGCAATATTGTTTATTCATCCATCAATTGCTTCTACAGAACAATCAAGTATTGAACCATCTAAAGACGGTTGGACAAGATATCAAGATTACAAAGTAAAATTAGATGTGCCTCAAGGTTGGAAAATAGTTAAAGACCTATACGGGATGCCGATCATGGTTCTTGGACCTGAAAGAGAACATGAGAGAGCAGTATTGTCTGTTCAACACACCGATGTTCCAAATATTGTTTTCAACCACAAAAAAATAAAAGAAAGCAGTGAAACATACTACACGGCTAGAAAAGAATTCATTGAGGGTATGGGTGAATTAACTTTTACCTCAAAAATTCCATACGAAAAATTAAATACAAAAACCGGTTCAGAAGGATTTCAGATCGGCTTCCGTTATCAATCGGGTGAAATCGAAAGAGAAGAAAAAAGTATTCATATCACCTGCCGGAATAAACTCTATTTATTAAAAACACTGACAAACAATGAACTTCCTAATGAAGACAAAACAACAATATCGAAAATTGTAAGTAATTTTGACTGTCAGAGTATTGCGATCACAGAAGAAAAATATCAGCCTAGCCCACTTCATGGATTAGCAGATAAAATCATATCTGAAGTAAATCGAAACTACCCTTGGCCCACTAAAGATGATTTTGAGTCTGCGAGCATAAATGAAAAAGCAAATGCGATAAAAGCTTTGGTAGAATATCAAAAAGGCTATGAAGATGCTGCGAAGTTCAATGGTGCCTATGATAATTTGGACTCAAAAAACGAAACAAAACACTCTTCATTAAAAACAAACATCAATTCATTCTTGAACTTATTCACATCATCTGCGGAAGCAGATTCAAGTGGGAGTGAATATAATTGCTTTTTTGCCGGTTGGCCTAGTAAATATGTTGAAAAAAACGGTATTTGGACATGTGATTACCCTTCTAATACCAACAATAAATATAAATCTACCTGTGGTGAGGGAAAATTATCCTGTAACCCTTCCCTCTTCGGATCTAATAATTGCATTGATTTAAACAATGCGAATGAACGCAGTAGAGCGACTCTTGTTTGTGACATGAATTTACAAGCAGCTGGAAAGACTTACAATGATGTCGTGAATGAAAAATCGTTTGATAAAACCACATATCAACAAGCAATGAGTGCTGCAAAAGATGTGTGTTCACAAGAAGAGTACTCAAACGAAAACTTTGGGTTATGTAACACTCTAAAAGAAAATCTTAATGAAGGAATTAATTCTAAGAAAATCGAAAAAAACTCAGCCAATGACCAATTTCTAAACGGAATGGATGAGGTGAAACCTGAAAACTTTGATGAATTCGTAAACAAAACGGCATCAGATTACGAAAAATTCAAAAAAGACTGCATCAAAGATGGAAAGGTTAAAGAAGATTCGGATTGCGTCAGTGATTATGAGCATATTTTAGCCGATCTTGAAAAAATAGAAAAAAAACAGACGGCACTAGAGCAAGAAATTAATGATCAAGTCGATGAAAACAAAAACGAAAACTGTGATCAGGCTGATTGTTCAAAACCAAAAGAAACCATCAATGAAAAGATTAGTACTAGATTAGAATCAAAAAACAATTCTTGTTCAAAAGAAGAAATCAAAAGGATTAATTCAACTGAATGCGGATCTATTATTGGAATGGTTAAGGTAGCAACTAATTGCCAAGCAAACTTAATCACCTCAATTATCAGTTCGCTATGGGGAACAATTAAAGCATTGGGACAACTGATTTGGAGTGGCGTAAAAGCGGTTGGGAACATGCTTGTGGCTGGTGGCAAATATTTAGGGAGCCTTTTTGGATATGAAAGCGAATCATCGAAAAAAGTAACAACAGCAGCACAAACAAGCGACAGCTTTATCATGCAATTGATGAAGGAACCTAAAAAAACAGCCGGCATTATCATTGATTCAGTTTGGAAAAGTATAAAAGATTTCATATCAAATGATGTTGCATGCGAAGAATGGAGCGGAGTCCCGCACTTCTCAAAATGTACAAAAAGTGCTTCCTCTTGGTCTTGCATGAGTTGTGAAGATAAATTTAATACTTCCTGTAGTGCGATTGGCTACGTGGCTGCGGAAATCATACCGGCAATATTCACCGGTGGAGCAACTGCCGGAATAAAAGGTGCTGCACTATCAACAAAAATAGGTCTTAAAATCGCTTCATCATTTAGTAAATTAAAAGCATTAGGAAAACTCGCTTCACTTGAATCAAAAATTGCAAAGGGTACAAAATTAGGAAAAAGAGTAAGCTCTACTCTTAAAACTGAAGCTAAATTATTGGAAGGCACTTTAGGAAAAGCAGGAAAATTATCTAAAACTCAACGCGCAATTGTAAATACATATAAAATTTCAAGATGGCCTGCTGGTAAGCTAAAACAAATTAAATCAGCATTATTAGCAGCAAATAAAACCATTAAAACTAAATTTGGAAACCTTAAAAATACAATTTCGAGTCTTAAGGTTCTTCAACCGAAAATAGTTAGGTGGCCGGTAAAAAAATTATATCAAGGTACAAAGTTTGTAACCTATGGCGCTCCAAAATGGACTGCAAATAAAATCATCAATGTAACAAAGGGTACTTACAATAAAGTCATGTATTTGCCTGAAAGAATATTAGCTTCTACATCAAGAGCTAGGAATGCTGGTCAAACAGCTGATCAAATCGCAAATCTTCAAAAAGGGTATCGAAAATACTATACGACAAGTTTGATTGCAAGAATACCAGGTGATGCCGTTGGTAGCGAAGTTGTAGAAGCTGGCAAAGTTGATTTCATGACCGATGATGAAATTAAAAAACTTGGTGATTCCAAAGGGTTCACTGGAAAAACTTCAGAACTGAAGAAACTGCTTAAACAAAACATACATGATGAAAGAACAAAGAAAATTGTTTATGAAAAATTAAACAATGGAGAGTTACCTAGAGATGCCGATTTTAGTCACTATTATAATACAAGAAAAAGTGGAGTGATTGATTTAGATAAATACGATCCAAATATTAGTAAAAATGAAATTATCTATGAATCGATTCTAGAAAGATTAGAAAAAACAGCTTCTACAGGTGAAACACCAAAGTTTTCAAATCATGATTACAAGGCTTACATGGAAAGTTCATTAGTTTCGAATATTCATGAAGCAAAAAAACAAATCGAACAAGAAGTTGAACATAAGAAAAAAATTCATATCGCATTGGAAAAATTGAAAAGCGGTGATGAACCGAATGTTCAAAGTCTTTCAGATTATGCTTTATCTAAAAATATGACGTTAGAACAGTTTATTATCGGAAAAATAAGAGATAAAAAACTGGATGGTCTTAGCCAAAAAGAAGTTGGCTTCTCGAATTTTGAAATCGAATTTTGGGCAAACTTAAATGGAATTCCAAAGAATAATGCAAAAAAGGAATTTCAAAAATATTTAAATACAAATGAGGAATAAAGACATGAATAAATACAAAAATAAGACCCTTATCATATTATCTGTTTTCTTGAGTGGGATCGTATATGCAGCCCCAACAACTAAAAACTATTCTATTAACAAACAAGATTTCAAATTAAGCCTTCCTGAAAAATGGATAGAAGAAAAAGACTTTCTTGGAACGCCACTCACCTATTTAGCCCCAAAAGAAGAAGACAAGCCAAGAGCTGTGATTCTGATCGCTCCGATGGGTGAACAGGATAAAAATGGAATCATTGATGGAGTTTCTAAAAGTTCAGAAAAATTCAAAAAGGGCCGTGAAGAATGGGCAACGGAAATGTTCGCCGATATTCTATCTTTTGATAACTATAAAACCGAAAAGTGGGAAGGCATTGATAAGGCTCATTTCTTTGGTTTCCACTATGAAGGTGCTGACGGCCGATTTTATGAACGCACGATTTATGTTCAATGTGCTGGGAACCAATTCTACTACGTGAAATCAGTAGTTCCTGCCGAATCAGAATCAGAGCAAAACGATAACGTTGATCAAACTATCAAGAGTCTGAAGTGTGAAAAGAAATCCGCTTCTGTAGCAAAAAATTAAATTGGAGAGATGAACATGAACACATATTCAAAAATTCTTGCACTTAGCATCTGTCTTCAACTCACCGTGGGCTCACCTATTCTGGGTGGAAACATATCTATAGCGAATGAAGGTGGAGCTGATCGATCTCCATCATCTGAGAAAAGCAACATGAGTGCAGATGAAGTGATCAAGGAATCAAAAAATTATATCAAGACATTTCAAGAAACCTGTACCGACGCTAATGGAAACATTAATGGCAATAAGGCTTGGGTTCTAGAAAGTGATATTGGTGAGTCTGAGCCTAATATTAATAATTGTTCTAAAGCGGCTGAGTTTATCCGTGATTCGATCATTCCAGGGATGAATGATATTTCAAGACAAGCCAAAGCTAATGCTGATGAAGCTGGTTGTACGGATTGTGCGGTTAAAAATCCTGTAAACCTGCTTGAAGCCGATGATCAAGTAAAAAGCTGTTCAGCAGAAACAGAATTAAAACTTAAAAAGAGTCAAAAATGTAGTTTTGCATGCGACATGACTTCAGCAATGGGATTAAGTAAAGCAGGCTGTCATAAAAGTTCTGGTATTACGACTGGTTGTTTTACAAATCTAGCTGCAGGTGTACTAAAGGCAATTACTGAAATCTTTACGTGGCCAATTGATCTAGCAAAATCAGGTTATGACTATTTATTTGGTAAAGGAGAAACAAAAGTTTCTAACAAGGCTAAAGTGGTCATGAACTTATCTGATGATCAGATCAAGAAGATTAAAAAAATGCCAAAGAAAGAGCAGGAAAAGACATTTGCAGAGAATGCTTATGAAGTCATGGCTTCTGTACTTGGTGCTCTTTCCGGTACGGATGAATATGAAAGAAGATCAAAGTGTGCCAACTGTAAGGAAAAAGCCGATTTAATGTGCCAAGTAATTGGAACTTCAAGTGGTACCCTTATTTCATTCTTTGCAAGTGGTGTGGTTATTGGGGCAGCGAAAGGCTCAGCAACTACCATTGCGGGTCGAATTCTTGCAAAATCCCCAACTCTTGCTAAATGGGCACGTGCAACTGCAAAAGTAGGTTCGAAAATGGCAACTTCTGCTGGTAACGGACTTATTAAATTCGGTGGTTTTGTCGTAAGTGGCGCAGCTAAAGTTGCCTCTCCTGCTGTTAAATGGTGGGATAAATTCAAGGCTACTTCTGTTTTCACTAAAATCAAAACCTTTACCAATAGAGTTTCTACAAGTGCCGCAAACAGAAGAAATGCATTTAAAGAAACAATTCCTGGAAAAGTGACTTATAAAATTGCCAGTATTCCAGGCAAAGTTTTTAAAGGAGCCGGTAATCTTTATGAACGAAACATGGCTCTCGGTGAAAAAATTGCCAATAAAGCCCTGGGTGGAGCAAGCAAAACAAGTAAAGGTGTGGCTACTGTTGGAAAAGTTGGTGATAAAACAAAAGATGCTCTGAATGGAGTTGATGAACTTCAAGTCATCAAGCCAGTTCAAGAAGCAAGATCAACCGAACAATGGTCCAAACTTAAAAATGAAGCAGCTGATGATCTCAATGTTAGCGCAAAGAAACTTGATGATATTGAAAATGCCGAGAAAGCTTCTTTTGAAACCATCAAGGGTAAGAAAGAAGGCCTAACAGTCGATACTCCTGCTGGTGAGAAAGAAATTAAAATAGCCAGACCATCAGAAGTTCAAGAAGTGCATACCTATCAAAACGGTAAGTATGCAGTCGTGAAGAATAAGCAAGGCTATAGCATCCATGATCTTGATGCTGACAAAGTGGTAGTCAGTGCCGCCTCTAATAAGGATGAATCAATCAAGGCTTTGATCGGTAAAAAAACCAAGAAGTTTGATGACCTTGAAGATGTTGCCCACAACCAAGTCAAAACAAACCTCGAATTGAACGGCACTAAACATAAAGAAAAAATTGATCCGGTAACGGGTCAGAAAAGTTTAGAGATCGAAACACCTAAAGGATGCCAGCCTGGATCGATCAACTTTGGTGTAAAAGGCGCTTAATTATTGTGAATATCTTTTTCATAAAGATTTCATTAACTTAAGTTCTCTTTTCAAACTTAATTCACCAATCCACCAACTGGTGGATAACTTGACTGCTCTTTTCACCACCAATTCACCAGTTATTCAGGTGGATTGGTGGATAGTTTTGGTGAATAACTTTTCAAATTGATCATTTTTCTGATGACGCATTTTGTAAAGATTAAGTTTCCACAAAATCGCGGTGGATAACTTGGTGGGAAACCGGTGGGAAACCCTTAAGTCCCCAAATTTGTGAGTTATCCACAAATCATCAACATCCATCCACCTAAGTTTTAAACCACTTTAAAACATGTTTTTATCAATAATTTCTTTATGTTGGAGGGTTTTCCACCGTATTCACACTACTACGACTACTATGATCTTTATATATATATAGTTTTATGAGAGGAATGGGTGCTTCGAGGTTGTGGATAAATTATGAAGTTCAATATTCAGCGCGATCATTTGTTAAATGCTTTACAAAAGATTTCATCAGTCATTGAGAAGAAACACACCATGGAGATCTTGGGGAACATTCTTTTTGAAGCAAAGAATGATCAACTCACTTTATCCGGTACAGATCTAGAGGCAGGTATCCAAATCACTCTAGATGCTCAAATCCAAGAGCCTGGTAAACTCACCCTTTCAACCAAGAACATCACTGACATCACAAAAGAACTTCCAAACCAAGTGATGCATTTTAATTTAAAGCCAAATCATTGGGTTGAAATCACTTGTGCAAAAGCACGATTCAACATGGTCAGCATTGCAGCAGATGGTTATCCGAGTTTGCCTTTGTTTGATGAAAAAAATTATCTCTATGCAAACTCTGAACGTCTTAATGAAATGATTGAGAAAACTGAGTTTGCAGTATCAACCGATGCAACTCGATATCATTTAAATGGTGTTTATTTTGAGCTTCTTCCTTCAGGCATGATTCGAATGACCGCAACAGATGGTCATCGTCTGTCTTATATTGATCATGAAGTATTCACAAAACCGATCGAACTTAAGCGTGGAGTAGTTATTCCTAAAAAGGGTCTTACCGAACTTCATAAGATGCTTCAGGGAACAAAGAATATTGGAATCGCTTTTGAGAAGGGTTACCTTTATGCAAAGTCTGAAGGTTCATACCTCTTCATCCGCTTGATTGAAGCTGATTATCCTGACTATCGTCAGGTGATTCCACAAAACCTCGATAAAGTAGCAAAGCTTCAAAGGGAAGATCTTTTAGGAGCCTTGAAACGAGTATCCCTGATGGCTCACGAGAAAAGCAAAGGGGTTAAAATCAGCGTTCAAAATGATTTGATGACCGTTGCCTCTTCTAACCCGGATATGGGTGAAGCTCGTGATGAGATCAATATGAACTATCAAGGTGAAACCATTGAAATTGGTTTCAACGCTAAATACATCATGGAATGTCTGGAAGTGATGAAGGATGCCGAAATTGAATTCCACTTCAAAGATAAAACCAAGCCAGGTTTGATACAAGCAGCTGCTCATAAAAATCACTGCTATGTGATCATGCCAATGAGAATCTAAGAAAAGACCTCGATCACCCTTGAAGATCAAGACACTGCAAATACGGAACTTCAGAAACATCGAATCAATCGATTTGTCTTGTGAAGAGGGTATCCATTTCATTCATGGACAGAATGGACAAGGTAAGACCACCGTACTTGAGTCCATTTATATTTTAAGTAATCTTAGGTCATTCAGGGATTCCGATCTGGCTGCGGTTCTAAAGTATGGGGAAACTGCAGGGCAGGTAAAAGGCGTTTTTGAGATCGATCCGGGAACTAGGGCTGAGCTAAGGGTAGACCTCCAAAAAACGCTCCAGCGCTTTGAGAAGAGGGCTTATGTGAATCATAAGCTTACCCGGAGTGCGGCCGACTATTACGGTGTCAAACTACAACACTCACCTATTCAGTTTCATGCGATTAATTTGAACCCTACTTCAACTGATCTCATTCGTGGAGAGCCTGCGTTAAGAAGAAACTACTTCAACCAAGTGATCTCAAGCCAAAACCCTCAATACATGAACAATCTTCGTCGATATCAGAAGTTTGTTGATCAAAAAAACGCACTTTTGAAGGATGAAGCGAAGGGAGATTTTTCACTTCTGAAAATTCTCAACGAGGGAATCATTACTGAAGGAGCTAAGGTTCTATCAGAGCGATTGAATTACCTCTCAAAGCTAGTCAATCCAGTGCATCAATTTCTAGAAAATATTGCACCCAAACAACACCGCGTTATCTTGGGTTATAAGTCGAGGAAAACCCTTCATTTTACTGGACATTTTGAGCTCCCATCGAGTAAATTTTTAGAGGAAATTTTACATCAAGAAATACTTGAAAACGGACACCTTGAAAGGATCCGAAAATCGAGTTTAGTAGGACCACATAGAGATGATTTTGTTTTCAAAGTTCAGAACGAAAACTCTGCTTTGGAATCATGGCTTGATTTGGTTGATGTAGGGTCTCAAGGGGAAATCCGGTCGTTCTTGTTGGCACTAAAGCTAGCAGAGCTAGAAGAATTTAAAAATGAAACCGGAGTTCAACCCGTATTGCTCATAGATGATTTTTCATCGGAGCTGGATGCTAATCGTCGAGGTTTTCTTCTGAATTATCTAAAAGATTCAGGATTACAAATTTTTGTAACTTCGACTGATGACCTCACTCACCATCTTCAAATGCAAGATGGCTTGAGGGGTAAAGATATCCGGATCGACGGAGGAAAAATTATAGTTTGAGCGAAGATTGAGGAATGGAATTCTTATGAGTGAAAACGGATCTACAGTCAGCTCAAATTATACAGCATCACAAATTAAAGTATTGGAAGGTCTGGAGGCGGTTAGAAAGCGTCCAGGAATGTACATTGGTGACACTGGTGTGCGTGGACTTCACCATCTTGTATACGAGATTGTAGATAACTCAGTCGATGAGGCACTCGCAGGGCACGCAACCAAAATTCAAGTTTATATTCATGCTGATAATAGCATTTCCGTAGAGGATGATGGTCGCGGTATCCCGACAGACATGCATGAATCGGGAATTTCAGCGGTAGAACTCGTTCTAACTAAACTCCACGCCGGCGGAAAATTCAACGAAGAAGGCGGAGCTTATAAAATTTCAGGTGGTCTTCACGGGGTTGGTGCTTCGGTGGTGAACGCCCTTTCAGAATCTCTGAAAGTTGAAGTTAAACAAAAGGGTAAGATTTTTACTCAATCTTTTAAACGTGGTGATGCTCAAACAAAACTGTTGGAAATCGGAACCACCGATAAGCGCGGTACAAAAGTTACTTTCAAGCCAGATCATGAGATGTTTTCTATACTTGAATACAGTGCGGATACATTGGCAGCACGTTTCCGTGAATTGGCGTTTTTAAATAAAGGCCTTCGAATTCAACTGACTGATGAAAGAGTTGAAAACCCACTGATGCAAGAATTTTTTGCAGAAGGTGGAATCATTCAGTTCGTAGAATTTCTGAATTCCTCTCGTCAAAAACTTCACGAAGTTATCTCAATGACCAATGAGGTGAATGGGGTTGTTGTCGATGTTGCACTTCAGTGGAACGATTCGTATGTTGAAACTGTTTCTTCATATGTGAATAACATTCACACTGTTGAAGGTGGTACTCACGTTTCTGGATTCAGAACATCTCTTACTCGAGTTGTTAATAAATTCTTGGCAGAAACGGGTTTAAACAAAAACTTCAAGGAATCACTCCAGGGTGAAGATATCCGTGAAGGTCTTGCTGCAATTATTTCTGTAAAAGTTCCTGAACCTCAATTTGAGGGTCAGACGAAAGGTAAACTAGGTAACGGAGAAGTTGAAGGTTATGTTAGCCAAGTAGTAACCGAATATCTCACGAGACTGTTTGAACAAAACCCAAGCATTGTTAAAAAAGTTATTCAAAAATCGATCGATTCAGCTGTTGCTCGAATTGCAGCAAGAAAAGCCCGTGAATTAACTCGACGTAAAACAGCTCTTGATACAGGCGGATTACCTGGAAAAATGGCCGATTGTCAGGAGCGTGATCCTGCACTTTGTGAATTATACCTGGTGGAGGGAGATTCAGCGGGTGGTTCGGCTAAGCAAGGAAGATCTAGAAAAAACCAAGCTATTTTACCACTCAAAGGTAAAATCTTGAACGTAGAAAAAGCCCGCTTTGATCGCATGCTTTCCAGTGATGAAATTCGTGTTTTGATCTCGGCAATTGGAGCAGGAATCGGGAAAGACGATTTTAATCCAGACAAGGTTCGTTATCACAAAATCATCATCATGACCGATGCGGACGTCGATGGATCTCACATTCGTACGCTTCTCTTAACTTTTTTCTATCGCCAGATGCATTCAATTATCGAGCGTGGATATCTCTATATTGCTCAACCACCTCTTTTTAGAGCAAAAAAAGGAAGCAAAGAGCAATACCTGAAAAACGAACAAGAGCTTTTTGAATTCCTTCTAAAAGCAGGTATCGATAGTGCAAAAGTGATGATCAACGGCAAAGAAATTGTGGGCGATGAGCTCATGAACATTCTTCGTTCTAATTCAAAATATATTAAGGCAATTGAACGTCATTCACGCCGATCAAACCCGGAAGTTCTTAAAATGCTTGTTTCAAAAGGAATCAAATCTGATGTGATTCGTGATGAAAAAAAATTAAACGAGACCAAGGAAATGCTTGCAAGTGAACTTGGAAAAATGGGTTACACCTTAGAATCGACAATTACACCTGAAGCTGATGGAACGTTCACTTTAAAGATTCGAACTCGTTTAGATGGAACCAGCAAAGTGACACAAATTGGAGTGGGCCTTCTTCAGAGTATTGAATATGAGGAAATGCTGACTAATTATTCAGCTTCTGAGGGTATTCATGAAGGTAAGATCAATTTGAAACTTGGAGATAAACAGGCCGAGATATTCACTGATATGTCTCAAGTTCTTGAGGCAGTTCAAGAATTCACTAAAAACGGCATGAACATCCAGCGATATAAGGGTCTAGGAGAGATGAACCCTGAACAGCTTTGGGAAACTACCATGGATCCTGAAAAACGTACCCTTCTCAAGGTAACCATTGAAGACGCACTTCAGGCTGATCAGGTGTTTTCGTTGTTGATGGGTGACGAAGTTGAACCGCGTCGTAATTTTATCGAACAAAACGCTCTCAAAGTTAAAAACCTCGACGTTTAATTCAGGAATTAAAATGATTCGTACAGAAATATTAGCAACCGGAATATATGTTCCACCAAATCTTGTTAAAAACGATGATTTGAAAGAAATGATGGATACTTCTGATGAATGGATTCGTCAGCGAACAGGTATTGAGCAACGCTATTGGGCGGATGAAAATACATCAACATCAGATCTTGCGCTTGAAGCGGCTAAAAAGGCGCTAGAAAATGCAAAAATAGACAAGTCTGAACTGGACATGATTATTGTTGCGACACTGAGTCCAGACCATGAGTTTCCCGGAACTGCATGTTTTTTACAAAAAAAATTAGGTGTTCCTGGAATCCCTGCTCTTGATGTCAGACAACAATGTACGGGCTTCATTTACAGTATGTCGATTGCGGATCAATTCATCAAAACTGGAATGTATAAAAAAATTCTAGTGGTTGGAGCCGAGCTTCATTCTAAAGGGCTTGAAAAAAATCAGAATGGACGTGAAGTAGCGGTTCTTTTTGGTGACGGTGCTGGAGCAGCTGTTCTTGCCGCTAAAGATGTAAAAGATTTGAAAAATGATTCTTACATTTATTCAACCCACCTTCATGCTGACGGAAATTTTGCAGAAGAACTCTGGGTTCCTGGTCCAGGTACTGGAAACGGCCCACAACGTGTAAATGATTCAAAAATGAACGAAGGTTACCACTTCCCAAAAATGAACGGGAAAACCGTTTTCATGAATGCAGTTAAGCGTATGCCGGAAGCCGTGATGGAAGCATTGAATGCAAATGGATTGAAAATTGAAGACATCGATCTATTTATTTTTCACCAAGCAAACCTTCGCATCAACGATATGGTTGCAAAACAATTCAATATTCCCGAAGAAAAAGTTTTCAACACGATTCAAAAATTTGCCAATACAACCGCTGCAACTCTTCCGATTGGAATGGATGAGGCAGTTCGAGCTGGAAAACTAAAAAAAGGAATGCTTGTGGCATCAGCTGCTTTTGGTAGCGGATTCACTTGGGGATCAACGATTTATCGTTATTAAGTAGGAAATTTTATGGAAGACAATAAAAGCATTGTTCAAATCAATATCGAAGATGAAATGAGAGGAGCCTACCTTGATTACGCGATGAGCGTGATTATTGGTCGTGCACTTCCTGATGTGCGTGATGGCTTGAAGCCGGTTCACCGCCGTACGCTTTTCGCAATGTATGATTTAGGAAACACCTACAATAAAGCTTATAAAAAATCGGCCCGTATTGTCGGTGATGTAATCGGTAAATACCACCCACACGGAGATAGTGCCGTATACGATACCATTGTTCGTATGGCTCAAGATTTTTCCCTTCGTTACCCATTGATTGATGGTCAAGGTAACTTCGGTTCCGTCGACGGTGATGCCCCAGCAGCTATGCGTTATACCGAAATTCGCATGGATAAGATCGCTGACGAACTTCTTGCAGATCTTGAAAAAGAAACTGTAGATTTCGGACCAAACTATGATGGTTCTTTGCAAGAACCACTGGTGATGCCAACAAGAATTCCGAATTTACTTGTAAACGGTTCAACGGGAATTGCTGTAGGTATGGCGACCAACATTCCTCCACACAATCTTGGTGAAGTGATTGATGCAACTCTTGCATTAATCAAAGACCCATCACTCTCTATTGATGCAATGATGGATTATGTAAAAGGGCCAGATTTTCCAACGGGTGGAATTATATTTGGCGGAAACATCATCAAACAAGCTTATAGAACCGGGCGAGCAGTAATTACCATTCGTTCAAAAACAGAAATCGAAACATTTAAAAACGATCGTGAACGCATCATTGTCACTGAACTTCCTTATCAAGTAAATAAGGCGAAACTAATTGAGAGAATTGCCGATCTGGTAAATGACGACAAACTTGAAGGTATTTCTGATATTCGCGACGAATCTGACCGTTCAGGAATGCGTATTGTTATCGAAATCAAGAAAAACGAAAGTTCAAACATCGTTTTGAATCGTCTTTATAAGATGACTCAGCTTCAAGATAGCTTCGGTATCGCTCTTTTGGCGATTGATCACCACCAGCCTAAAATGTTCAACCTGAAAGAAATGATTCAGGCGTTTATTGAACACCGTAAAGATGTTGTTATTCGTAGAACTGTTTTTGATCTCCGCAAAGCTGAACAACGCCTACATATTTTAGAAGGTTTAAAGAGAGCTGTAGAAAATCTTGATGCCGTGATTGCCCTTATTCGTGGAAGTGCGAACGGACAAGAAGCTTTGATTGGATTGATGGGTAAATTTGAATTCACTCAAATTCAAGCACAGGCAATTTTGGATATGCGCCTCCAACGCCTAACAGGCCTTGAACGAGACAAAATTATTCAAGAATATAACGAGGTTCTTAAAGTCATCGAAGATTTAAGAGACATTCTTGCGCGTGAAGTTCGTGTTGCAGAAATTATCACTAACGAACTCACCGATATTCGTGAAAAATATGCCGATGAACGCCGTACTGAAATTGTGATTGATGAAAACAATAATATTGAAATTGAAGACCTGATCACTGAAGAGCCTACTCTAGTGATGATCACTCGTACAGGTTACATCAAACGACAAGATCCGAACCAATTCCGCTCTCAAGGTAGAGGTGGAAAAGGAATCATCGGAGTAACCACAAATGAAGAAGATATCGTAACTCAGGTCTTCCAGACCACCACATTGACCAATCTTTTCTGTCTAACAGACAAAGGTCGTTTGCACATGGTGAAGGTATATAAAATTCCTGAAGGAAATAGGACCTCAAAAGGCAAGGCGATCGTAAACCTTCTCACACTTCAGCCAAACGAAAAGGTCATGATGACACTTCCAGTGAAGGATTTTGATGAGAATAAGTTCCTCATTATGGGAACTAAAAAGGGGATCATCAAGAAAACGGCACTGAGTGAATATAAAAACATGCGTAGTGTCGGTATTAACGCCATTTCAATTGAAGATGGCGATGAATTGATTAGCGCAAAAATTTCAGATGGTAATCAAGAAATACTAATGACCAGTGCGTCTGGTATGAGTATTCGCTTCAGCGAAAAAGACGTTCGTGCCATGGGTAGAACGGCCTACGGTGTTTATGGGATGTCACTTGATGAGGGTGATGCAGTTGTTGGGATGGATCTAATTTCTCCGGATCAGCCTGCATTTATTCTAGTTGTATCTGAACTGGGATACGGAAAACGTACGCCGATGGATGAATATAGACTTCAGTCTCGAGGCGGAAAAGGTATCTTAACCATGAAGTGTACCGATAAAACGGGTAACCTTGTATCAGCTAGATTGGTATCAACCAAAGAAGACTTGATGATGGTTTCTAGCCGAGGAAAGTTGATTCGAATTCAAATTGGAGAGATTCGAGAAACAGGTCGTAATGCCATGGGAGTTCGTCTCATGAATATTGATGCAGGAGAAAAAGTGGTTGCCGTAGAAACACTTCCTGAATCAGAGGTTCCTGTTGAGGGCGGCAGCGGTACTACGAATGGATCAACTGAGGGAGAGACTACTCATTAATCAATTTAAGCGGGTTTTACAGCAAGCGCTGTTATTGAGCTCGCTTTTAGCTTCATGCACCAATCAATCCTCGATTTCTGCCAGATATTTAACTGCGGAAAAACTTTGGACTGAAAAAAAGTATGAAGCATCGGTTGTTGAGTTTGATCGAATTGTAAAAGAGAGCCCCGGTTCTGCATTAGGACTCCAGTCCTTATGGAGAGCTTCGCTCACAAGGTCATTATTTTTAAAGGATTACTCTGAGGCATTGAAGGGTTTGCAATCTTTTATTGAACAATCAGCCCAGCCCAACTTGATTCTGGAAGCTCAAAAAGAAATCGGTGAAATTCTTTTTAGTAAAACCCAACAACATCAAGCTGCAATTGATCATTATGAAAAACTAATTCAAAGCGGAAAATATCCTGAAGATGAGGGAGTATTTTTATATCGAATTTCCCGATCCTACGTTTCAATTGGAAAAATAAAAAAAGCCATATTGATTCAGGAAGAAATCCTTAAAAAACTCAATGATCAAGAGCTATTGCTTAAAACAAAGATGGATCTGGCTCAAAACTGGTTCACGATCGGCGATGTAGAAAAACAAGCCTACTCAAAAGCAATTGATTATTACAAACAAGTTTCAATCGAGACCAAAGGTAAAAATAGACGTAAATTTGCAGAGGCGTTATTTGGGATGGCCATTGTTCTTGAAGAAATGGATAAACCCGATGAGGCCATTGAACTTTATAAAATGATCGAATCAGACTATATAGTTCCAAACGTAGTAAAAATCAGAATCCAAAAAATCAATGACCGAACCAAACGAAAAAAAATATAAACAATTAGCCCTATTCTCGGTCATCGTTAGTGAAGTCGTCATCACTCCCAGCCTTTTGGGAGGACTTGCATTTTGGCTTTTGAAAGGTAAACCTTTTCAAACCACATTCACTGTTATTGGTGCTTTTATTGGTTTGGGCATTGCTTTCTACAGGATTTACCAATTAAATAAGGTCCAAAATAAGGATTAGTTTCAATGAATGAAGTGAATAAACCGGTTGAAAGCAAAGAATTCGTAAGAATTCTTGCCCTAGTGAGCCTCATTTGGCTATTAATTGGGTCTTTGGTGAATTCGGAGTCAGTCGAGCAGGTACTTGCATTCATTCAAATTTTTCTCTTTAGCTTCCTTGATCTTGTTTTCCTGATTCTTTTGTTCTGGTTTTTATTCTTTCTTACCCCAGAACAAAAGGCTTTGAGTGGTAACAAGGTTCGAATCGTTCTTTTTGGTTTTTTTAAGTTGGTTTGTTTGGCTTTTTTGGCTATAACCTTGAAAAGATTAAGAAATGCTCCTATTACGACGCACCTGATGGGCGTATCCATTATCTGGATTGCTCCAATTATTTCAGGTATTTGTTGGAAGTATTTGGCGAATTCGAAGAAGAATTAGGATTTTAAAATGCACGAAACAGCATCAAATTCTGAACATGGTTTTAACTGGCTTAGCCTGATTTTTAGTGGTGAAGATGTTCATCATTATGGTCACGTGATCATGACTATCGCAGTGATGGTATTGATCTTGGTTGGAGCTTTGTTTGCTCGCCTTCAATTGAATAAGGCAATGAAAAGAGAAGACAAGGGTTTGATTCCTGACTCTAAACTCACCTTTCGTAACCTTTTTGATATTTTAGCCGAAAAACTCTATGGTCTCGCTGAAGGGGTAATGGGTAAACACAATACTGAATTGTATTTCCCAATCGTTGGCGTTTTATTTATCTATATTTTTACTTCCAACATCATTGGAATGATTCCTGGGTTTTTGCCACCAACAGATAATCTCAACACTACTTTCGCACTCGGTTCGTTTGTATTCCTCTATTATAACTATGTTGGAATCAGAACCTCTGGTATTGCGTACTTTAAACATTTTCTTGGTCCAGTACTGTGGCTTTCTCCATTGATTTTGGTGGTTGAATTGGCATCTCACGTATTCCGCCCTATTTCTCTTGGCCTTCGCTTGAGAGGAAACATCATGGGTGACCACGTTGTTCTTGGTATTTTTAATGATCTGACTCCATATCTTGTGCCGGTTGTGTTTTATGGAATTGGATTATTTGTAAGTTTGATTCAGGCGTTTGTGTTTTGTTTGATGACGATGGTATACATTTCGTTATCAGCACAACACGATCACTGATCTGGTTCGATAGGTATTCGGTAATAGTTCAACAACGAAAGGAAAAATAAAATGAAAGTAAAAACTATTTTGATGACAGTTGTAGGGGTTCTCTTCACTGGTATGGCATTCGCTCAAGAAGGTGCAGCTGTAGCTCACACTGCTTCTGCAACTCTTGACCTCGCAGGTCTTGGTGCAGGTCTTGGTCTTGGTCTCGCTGCTATTGGTGGCGCGTTGGGACAAGGTAAAACTGCTTCTTCAGCTCTCGAAGGTATTGCTCGTAACCCAGCAGCTGCAGATAAAGTATTCACTCCGATGATTATCGGTCTTGCGTTGATCGAGTCTCTCGTTCTTTACGCATTCGTTATCGCATTCTTGAAAATCAAGTAGTCGATAATTTATTCCAGTTTTAAAAGCCCTCTAAGTGTTTCTTAGGGGGCTTTTTTATTATCTAATTATGATTTTAATTTTTGAGCAATAAAGGGCGCAATTTTACTCGCTTTTGATTTCGCTACTATTTCTGGTGAACCTTGAACCACTATTTGGCCACCCTTGTTTCCACCTTCGGGTCCCAGGTCAATAATATGATCGGCTGAACAGATCACATCAATATTGTGTTCAATTACGAGTACCGTATTTCCTTGATCGACAAGAGATTGAAGGATATTCAAAAGTTTCTTAATGTCATCAAAGTGTAGTCCTGTTGATGGCTCATCTAATATGAATAGTGTTTTACCAGTCGATTTTCTTGAAAGCTGTTTTGCAAGTTTAATTCTTTGAGCTTCACCACCTGAAAGTGTGGTAGCAGATTGTCCGAGTTTAACATAACCAAGACCAACATCATTCAAAACCTTCAACTTATCATGTAGTGATGGAATGTTTTTAAAAAAAACCGTAGCTTCCTCAACAGACATATTTAAAACTTCTGAAATATTCTTACCTTTATAAAGAACTTGAAGAGTGTCCGCTTTATATCGAGATCCCTTACATGTTTCACAAGTAATAAATGCATCAGACATGAAACTCATTGAAATTTTTTTGATTCCATCTCCGTCACAATCATCGCAACGACCTCCTTTAACGTTAAAAGAAAAACGTCCAGGTTTAAAAGCACGAAGAGAAGATTCTGGTAATTGAGCAAAAAGAGTTCTAATAAAACCAAACATGCCTGTATAGGTTGCAGGGTTTGAACGTGGTGATCGACCAATCGGAGATTGATCGATCTCAATCACCTTATCGATTAATTCAATACCGTTCGAAATTTTAGCGGTCATTTTCGGGATTTCAGAATCATAAAAATGATTGAGCAATAATGGATAAAGAGTATCGATAATCAACGAACTTTTACCACTACCCGATACTCCTGTTACACAAGTAAATACACCTAAAGGAATTTCAGCAGATATTTTATTCAGATTATGAATGTTAACATTATCTATTTTTAATATCTTTTTTGGATCGACTTTTCGTCGAATTTTAGGTGGATTCACCATTAGGCGATTCGAAAGGTATTTTCCGGTAATGCTGGAAGCATGATTGATTATCGTTTTTGGTAAACCGGAAACCACAATCTCACCGCCCATTACGCCGGCACCAGGACCCACGTCAATGATATAGTCGCTTTCAAACATGGTTTCTTCATCATGTTCTACAACAATGACAGTATTGCCCATATCACGAAGGCGTTTCAAACTTTGTATGAGTAATTTATTATCACGCGGGTGAAGTCCGATAGATGGTTCATCAAGAATATAGGTAATACCAACAAGAGAACTACCCAGTTGCGATGCTAGCCGCATTCGTTGTGATTCACCGCCAGACAGTGAGAAAAGTGGTCTACTTAAAGACAGATACCCGACGCCAACTTTTGTTAAAAAACCCACCCGTTCTCTGGTTTCTTTAATGAGTCCAGCCGCAATTTTTGATTCGCGCTCGCTTAATTTGATTGTTGCCAAATATTCATCAAGATTTTCTATCGGTAAATCACAAACATTCGAAATACTGTGTCCAGAAACCTTGAATGAAAGTGATTCTTTCGAGAGTCTTTTTCCACCACAATCTTTACACGGTTCATGAAATTCATAATGATGGTCATCAGAATCTTCTTCTGGGTCATCAGCCTCATTTTCAGAAAATGATTCAAAGCCAATGCCATCGCAACGTTTACATGCACCAAGTGGGCTATTGAATGAAAAAATTCTTGGTTCTGGTGAAGGAAGATAAATCTCACATTTGCTGCAGGCGAAATTTTGAGAAAGAAAATGCTCTTTCGTTTTACCGCTAGACAAATGTTCAACCAGTGTGAGTAAGCCTTTAGAAAGCTTTAAGCCCAGATCAGTACTTTCAAAAAGCCTTGACTGAAGGCTGGGTTCATTCTTTTTGACTATTACCCGGTCAATCACAACTTCGATTGTATGTTTATAGTTTTTATCGAGTTTGATCGGATCAGATAAATCTTTAATCTCACCGTTGATCCGTGCTTTTGAAAATCCTTTTTGTCTTAGCGAAAGAAGTTCTTTTTGAAATTCCCCCTTCTTTTCACGGGCAATAGGAGCCAGAATGCTTAATTTTGAACCATCAGGGTATGAAAGAATCGAATCTACTATTTGTTGGGTTGAAAGACTCTCAATCGGATCATTACAACCAGGACAGTAAGCTTTTGAAATTCTAGAAAATAAAACCCTTAAGTGGTCATAAATTTCTGTGACAGTACCTACTGTTGAACGTGGATTGTAGGAAGTTGTTTTTTGCAAAATCGCTATAGTTGGAGATAAACCAATCAACTCATCAACATCAGGCTTTTCTACTTGCTCAAGAAATTGTCTTGCATAAGTTGAAAAGGTCTCAATATATCTACGTTGTCCCTCAGCATGAATGGTGTCAAATGCCAAAGAAGATTTTCCTGATCCGGAAGGTCCAGTGATAACCGTAAGTGAACGATGGGGAATTCCAACAGTTACATTTTTTAGATTATGTACCCTTGCACCCTTTATCAGAATTTCCGAGTCATTAGTGTGAGGAGTTGAAGTTGATTTTTTCATGACCGATTTTCAAAGCCCCATCGATTAATGCTGTTTCGAAATCCTTTTGGATTTTTTGTAGAATATCGTCAGATTCAGCTTCAAATCTCATTACAATTACAGGTTGTGTGTTTGAAGCACGGATAAGTCCCCATCCATTTGAATAGTCTACACGCAAGCCATCAATGGTTGTTATTTTCGCATCAGATCCAGTTTTAGACTGTAAAATCAATGAAGCTTCTTCAATCAGTTTGAACTTTTTCTCTTCTTCACAGTCGATTCTGATTTCCGGAGTGTTTTTTACCGGTTTAAGATCTTTAAGAATTGAAGAAATTGTTCCTTCTTCAGTAAGCATTTTGTTTGCCAATATTTCGTAAAGACGTGCTGAAGAATAGATTGCATCATCAAATCCAAACCAACGATCAGCAAAGAAAATATGCCCTGACATTTCTCCAGCCAATGCTGCTTTTGTTTCTTTCATTTTTGATTTAATGAGCGAATGGCCGGTTTTCCACATCAAAGGATTGCCACCGTTTTTAGCAATATCATTATAGAGTCTGTTACTTGATTTTACTTCCGAAATGACTGTTGCACCTGGCACTTGGTTTAATACTGATCTTGAAAAAATGATCATTAATTCATCACCAAAAATTATTTTTCCGTTTTCATCAACGGCACCGATTCGGTCAGAATCACCATCGTATCCAACGCCAAAGTCAGCTTTAGTTTCTTTTACGGTTTCGATCAATTTTGCGAGATTTTTTGGAACCGTTGGATCTGGATGGTGGTTCGGAAAGCGGCCATCTAGTTCACAGTAAAGTTTGATCACTTCTGCCCCTAGCATATCAAATAAAAGTGGTGCAACAGTTGCTGCGGTTCCATTTCCAGCATCCAGAACCACTTTTAATTTGCGGTTTGGTTTAATTTGTTTCGAAACGTAATCCACATAATGGGAGATGATTTCTTTTTGGGTTACAGAGCCTTTTTGGCGGCTTGTAAATTTTCCCGTCTTCATTACGTGTTTTAGCTCTTGAATTTGTGGACCGTGTAGAGTGTCCTTACCAATGCCGATCTTAAAACCGTTGTACTCGGCTGGATTGTGAGACCCTGTAATCATGATTGCACCGTTGGTTTGATAATGATGCACAGAAAAATAGGTAAGAGGTGTGGGGCAGGTGCCGATATCGATCACATTGATGCCAGCATCAGTAAGTCCGCGAATCAGAGCCTCAGAATATTCATCACTGGTAAGTCTGCAATCTCTACCGACTGAAATTGTTAAATTGTCATGACCAAGTTTTTCGTGAGCCCACTCCGAATAAGTTAACCCAAGTTGGTAAGCAAATTCTGCATTTAGGTCTTTTCCTGTAATTCCACGAATGTCGTATTCTCTAAATATAGTTTCATTGATCATAAATAGTTCAGTGCCTTTCTTATCGCATAGATCATGCTACCAGGATCTGCAACACCCTTACCGGCAATATCAAATGCAGTACCGTGATCTACGGATGTACGAATGAACGGTAATCCCATGGTTAAGTTCAAACCATTACTAAAATCAGAGAGTTTCACCGGTATCAAACCTTGATCATGGTATTGGGCAATGATGAAGTCATGCCCTTGTTTCTTTTTCACTCTGGCTTTCTCCATAGCAAAAAAGGAGTCAGAAGAATGTGGGCCAGTTAGCTCTAATGATTGATTTTTTAATTTAGCATTTTTAAGTGCTTTATTCATCCCTGGAATGATGATTTTGCTTTCCTCGTTTCCGAGTATCCCCTCTTCTCCGGCATGAGGATTTAACCCAAGTACTGCAATTTTCGGTTTTCTTTTACCAAGGTGTTTACGAGTAAAGTCAGCAGCCTGTTCAATTGTTTGAACTATTTTAGTTGAGGAAATGGATGAAGCAACATCTCTTAGCGGACAATGATTGGTCACTAGCGCTACCCTAAACCAATCATTAGCAAGAACCATCGTTACAGTTCGACTTTTTGTTAGGTATTGCAAAAGGTCAGTATGACCCTTGAAGGGATACCCTTCAGCTTGAAGAGTTACCTTGTTTATCGGACCCGTGATCAAGGCACGATTAGTCGGATCCTTTAGAACAAAACTTACGGCAGATTCAATCGCCCAGCCACAAGCGGTTTTATCGAGTTCCGAAGGAATCACAAACTCTACATCAAGCTTTTCATCGACTTTAAAAGGTTGTGAAAAAATGAATATTTTTACACCTTTTAGTTCTTTAATTAATTTCTTTAAAGCTTTTTGGGTAACCTCAGGACCAATCCCTCTAGGATCACCCGGTGTGATAGCAAGTGTTAATCTTTTCATTCTTGTTTTTGATTCACACTGACATAGTTCAAGCTTCGTTGACGTTCAATCCATAACTTGATTTGATGTTGAAATTCATTTTCAAGAAGCTTACCTCTTAAGGAATCTTTTTCTTTTTCAAATCCACTATCTACATCATTACTAATTTCTGAAATTTTAAAGATGGTGAATGAGGTTGAATCTTCGAAATTCCCAATCTTTAACTTTTGTGGGTTTTTTGACGACAATACTTTTTGAACTTCTTTTTGCAAAACACTGTTCATATCAAGATAGGAGAGGAAACCAAGATCACCGCCAATAGTTGCCGTAGCGTCATCACTGGTCTTCTTGGCAACCTCTTCGAAAGAATCGCCCTTTTGAATATCCTTAAGTGCAGAATCATAAAGGTCTTTGGCATTTTTAACAGACTTGTAATTCTTTTTAGTAATTTTAATCAGATAAAGATGAATTGAACCTAGAAAGTTTTTAGATCCAGATCGATTAAGATTATATTCTGTTTTTAGTTCATCTTCTGAAACTGAGGCTTTGTTTCGAATGTCCCTGTCTATCAGTTGTCGTTTCGAAATAGAAGCTTTCATCAATTGTTGGTAATCTTCAAACTGATAGCCTTCACGAGAAATTGCTGACTTCAAGCCGTCTCTATTGATGTGCAAATTATTTTGAATGTTGGTTATTTCTTGATCTACCTCACCGTCAGAAACCGGGAATTTTTCAAGAATCAAGGTCTCTGCAATCAAGTAGTTTATAATTTCAGAATCAGTAGGAGTCTTTTTTGATAGGGGATCATTTGCAAAAAGTGGATCCACCTTCATTCGAAGACCGGTGAGATTTCTAAATTTTTTAATGTCTGAATAGAAGATCGCTTTTTTATTTACCGTCGCTTCCACCCGGTCCACCAAGATGCCTGTGGAAGCTTTAGCTGATACGGTGGTTTCAGCGAACGAGGAAGGGATAAGTGTGGTCAAAAGAAGCAAAAAACCTTGAATGTTCATCACATTCAAGGTTTCTCATACCCAGCTATAATTGCCAAGATTGAATTAAGTTTGTTTAGTCTTTGATTACAGAGTTGTTAATCGTAACCTTTGCTTTTTGACGCAAATTGTTCAAATAGTTGTTTACGATTTCCTGTCTTTTTTCTTCAAAAATGACTCTTTTCACACTTTGACGATCCATCTCGCTCCAAGAGTGTTTACCGGTCATTCGAATCAAGTGTAAACCGAAGGGAGTGCGAACGATTCCCGAAATATCGCCAGCTCTGCTGAGCTTCAAGGCAGCGCGGTAATATGCTGGATCAAGTCTATTTTTCATACGGTAGTCAAGATCGCCACCCATTGCAGCACTTGGATCTTCTGAATTTTTTTGTGCCGCTTCAGCAAATGACACCTTACCCGCTTTAATGTCAGCAATGATCGCACTTAATTTAGAAGTAGCCTTTTTTTCATCTTCTGAAGAAGCATCTTGTGGCAGAGCTACAAAAATATGACTGGTTCTGATTTCAGGATTTTTTTCGTACCAGTTTTTTGCTTCTGCATCAGAAAGGCTGATCTTATCAAAATCACTGCCTAGCTTTTTCTCGATGACGGCATAAAAAAGAACATTGTTGATACGATCAATGATGGCCGGATCTTGATCAAGTTTCATTTTTTTAGCTTCTTGAATAGCTGCTTCTTTTTTAATGAGTTCTTCGGTTACCGCTTTTTTGGATCCATTAAAGGAAGCTCCAGAGCGTTCAAGCTCAACAATTTTTGCAGTCACCTGATCAAGGGTGATTACTTTGTCGTTCACTCTTGCCGCTTCAATTGAAGCTTGAGCTGTTGTTTGAGCGAGAATTGCAAACGGGATAAACCACAGATTGATTTTGTTCATAAAAAAAGTTTAATCAATGGCTTTGGTGTTTTCAAACATTTTAGGAGCAATTTTACCGAAAAGTGTCTTTAGTTCGAAATAGTGTTGCTGGAGCGATAGAAAACCGACGGTCAAAACAATTTTTGAGTCAGGAGTGATGGAAAATCTTGGGTCTCGAATGTTCTTGGGTCCCATATAGATTTTCATCACTTCATCAGGTTCGATGAGCGACTGTTTTTTGACACTCATTGCCGTTTTTGCAGATTGAATCGAAAGCGATTCTATTCCTGCCAATTTCAAAAGGTTCTTGATTCGAATTACCCAAAATAAATTTATCGTTTCAGCGGGTACGTCACCAAAGCGATCTTGAATTTCAGATTGCATTGATTCCAATTGTGTTTCTGACTTGCAGAAGGAAATTTTACGATAAAGAGAAAGTCTGATCTTGGGGTCAGCAATGTAAGATGAGGAGATCTCACACTTCACAGGAACTTGAATCTCTGGCTCAAAGTGACGATCTTCAATGTCGATTTTTTTCCCTTTGAGGGCTTGTACCGCCTCGTCAAGCAATTCAATAAAGAGATCAAGTCCTACATTTGCAATATTGCCCGACTGTTCGGCTCCCAGTAGGTTTCCACCACCACGAATTTCAAGATCATGAGATGCGATGTGAAAACCGCTACCTAACTCTACAAATCGTTGTAATACATCGAGCCGCATTTTTGCTTCTTCGCTGAGATAACCCTCATCATTGACAAGTAAATAGGCAAACGCTTTTCGATGGCTTCTGCCAACTCTTCCCCTAATTTGATAAAGTTGAGCTAAACCCAATCGATCTGCCCGATCTATTAATATCGTGCCTGCATTTGGAACATCGATTCCAGACTCAATGATCGTGGTGCAAACAAGAATTTGTGAATAACCCTGATAAAATTCGAGCATTCTTTTCTCGATTTCAGTTTCGTTCATTTGACCGTGAGCAAAAGTTACTTTTGCATGGGGGACCATTTCCTGAATTTCACGAACGAGGTGTTCCATCCCTTGAACCTTGTTTGAAAGATAAAAAACCTGCCCACCCCGTGCTATTTCGTTTTCTATCGCATTTCTTATTATTTCTTTGGAGTGTTCAGCAACAAAGGTCTTGATTGCTTGTCGGTTGTTCGGTGGTGTTCTGATCAAGCTCATTTCCTTTAATCCGGAAAGAGCCATGTTCAATGTTCTTGGTATTGGTGTAGCAGTAAGCGTCAGCGTATGAGTGTTTGCCTGAATATCTTTAATTTTTTCTTTGTGTTCAACACCGAAGCGGTGTTCCTCATCAATTACTAAAAGACCTAATTTATTGAAAGTAATGTCTTTTGAAAGAAGTCGATGTGTACCGATAAGAATGTCGATTTTTCCATCAGAAAGCTCCTTGATGGTTTCGGTTTGCACCTTTTTACTTTTAAACCTAGACATTGATTCAACCCGGATAGGAAAATTTTTCATCCTTTTCCGGAAGGATTGCTCATGTTGAAACGCAAGTAAGGTTGTCGGTACCAAAACTGCCACTTGGTAACCGCTTTGTACTGCTTGGAACGCAGCACGGATTGCAATTTCTGTTTTACCGAATCCAACATCGCCACATACCAATCGATCAAGAAGCTTTCCTGATTCCAAGTCATGAAGGGTGCTTTGTATGGCTTGCAACTGACCTTCGGTTTCTTCAAACTCGAATTCTTCGCAAAACTGGTAATAATCTTCTCCAGGTTCAACAAATTTAGGACCGGTCAATAGTGCTCGTTTGGCATAGAGTTCGACCAAGTTGATTGCCAGTTTTCTCGCTGAATCCCTTGCTTTTTGTTTTGCTTTGTCAAATTGTCCTGAGCCCAATTTGTCCAATGAACAGGAATTTCCTGCACCTACATATTTTTGAATTGCATTCAAACGAAATACCGGAAGATAGAGTCTATCGTTACTGGCATATTCGATTAGAAGATATTCAGCACCGGAAGATTCGCCAGTTTTCAATGATTCAAGACCGATGAATTTTCCGATTCCGTGCAGGGTGTGAACCACGTGATCGCCCGCCACCAAATCATGAACTCCGCTTAAAACCTCGCTATTTTCATTAAATCTTTTAGGCACCGACCCCCTTTTCGAGGAGGATGGGTTTTTCTTGTGGTGCCCAAGAAATAATGACGATGACAAAAGAGCGGTTCGTTTGTTGTTAAGGTCAAGTAGCAAGTACGAGTTTTCAGGATCAAAATCGGTAAATTTAAATGGAACATCAAATTCTTGTTCCTTGAGCTGGAACTTAATGTGTTCTTTGGTGCTGACACCGGACGCACCAATCAGAATTTCAAAACCGTCTTGAACCCATTCGTGCAAATCTTCCGCTTTCACCCGTTCTTTTTCGATTTTTTCAAAAAATATTTCTGGTTCCGGTTTTTTCTGAGTTTCAGCAAAATCTAAAAATTCTTTTTCACCAATTGTGTAAAGTTTTTCATATCTAGGAACAATTCGATGAGAATCGAGATATTTTTCCTGCTCACCCTTTTTTTGTTCCAGTTCTTGTTTGATTTGAATGCGAAAAAGATCGGGATTGTGAAAAAGAGACTGAAATGAGCACTTTGATTGAATGAGGTATTCATAAATGAATCCTGGTCGCTCAAAAATAAAAGGAAGCCAAGTTCTAAAATTCTCAGGCAAAAAACCTGCCCGTACATTCTCAAAAATAGGGTCACGGATTTTTCTGGATATAGATCGTGAATCACAGTCGACTTTAATTTTTTCAAGGACTTCGGATGAATTATTCCATGGAAAAATTGCTTCTTCTGCCGGCGTGACTAGAAAAGTAGTGATTTCTGAGTCTTTCAGTGTTCGTTGTGTTTCGGGATGAAAGCTGCGGATTTTTTCTACAACGGTATCAAAAAGTTCAATTCTTACGGGATGAGGACTGGTGGGAGTGAAGATATCAAGAATTTCTCCCCGAATTGAAAACTGGCCAGACTCTTCCACTTGTTCACTTTTTACATATCCGAGTGAAATCAATTTTTCTCGAATCTGATCGTGAGAACCAAGATCCAAATCAAGTTTGATCGGGTAAGTGTATTTTGACCAAACATTTCTTGGGGCGGTGGGTTGAACCCAGGATTCTGGAGTGCAAAAAACGATGCAGGGTTTTTCACCATGAACTAATGTGTGAAGAGTGTTTAGTCTGTCCAACTTTTGTAGAATTGAGGATGAAACCGGTGAAAACGGAGAATGCTCCCAAGCGGACCAAACATGAAGCGAGATGTCATCTCCTTTAAGTGAGCGTAATGAAGCGTGGAGTTGGTCAACTTGCTCAATTGAGTTAGAAAAAATGACCACTGAGTTTTGATGGATACTGGTGATTTTAAGTGCCTTAAGGGCAAGTTCCATCATCTGGTCTGCGGGCAATAATGCTTGTTCTTTTTTTACGGGTTTTATAGCCGCGTCATTATTTTGATTTACCACAGGATTTCTAATTCTTTTCTTAGCTCGCTATTCTATCTTTGGCCTAATTTATGATACTGTAAATAAAAGTAATTTGGAAAAAGAAAGGGTTCCGAGCGATGGAATATCTACCCGTATTGGTGATGATGGCCGCAGGCGTATTCATTGGAGGAACCGTTTTGGTTCTGACGTCTCTTTTTGGTCCGAATGTACCCAATCGAACAAAAGATTCTGCGATTGAATGTGGAGTTCAGCCAGCCAAGTCTTCAAAAGGTAATCGAGTATCTGTACGATTCTATCTTGTGGCGATCTTGTTTCTTCTTTTCGATATCGAAACCGTTTTCTTTTATCCTTGGGCAGTGATTTATAAAAAAAGTCTTTCTACTGGAAGCTTCATCATGATCGAAATGCTTGCATTCATCCTGGTGTTGCTCGTGGGTTATGTTTACGTCCTTCGCAAAGGCGCATTGGACTGGGAGTAATTTATGGCTAAAGATGGCGAATTAGATTTTATCACCACACGTTTTGAAGATGCGATCAATTTTGCGAGAAAAAACTCCCTTTTTCCGCTTCCTTTTGGAACCAGTTGTTGTGGAATTGAGCTCATGTCAACCCTAGCATCTGGTTACGATATGGCACGTTTTGGTGCCGAGGTTGTTCGTTTTTCACCTCGACAAAGCGATCTCTTGATTGTTGCAGGAATTGTGAATTTGAAAATGGCCCCCGTTCTTCGAAATATTTATGATCAAATGGCTGATCCGAAATGGGTTATTTCAATGGGTGCATGTGCATCTTCAGGTGGAATTTTCAACGTTTACAGCGTGACTCAAGGAATCGATACGGTAATTCCGGTCGATGTATATGTTCCGGGTTGCCCACCTGCTCCAGAAGGATTGCTTAATGCGCTTCTGCGTCTTGAAGATCGAATCGCAAAGGGTGAAACCCATTCGCAACGACGTGAGCGCGCGCGAAAAGAAATTCAAAAAGAGGGAGTTAAATAATGGATATTCGCACTCCGGTTCCAACCATTTATGGTCATTTTCATGAAAAATACGGCCCTACTTGGGCAGAGCATACGAACGCATTGAAAGAATCTTTCGGTGATGCAATTGAAGCCATTCTTATGCCCGTTGAAAGTCCAGTAGATATGCCTACAATCTTTGTAAAAAAAGACAAGGCCCATGAGCTTTTAAGCGAACTCAAAAATAAATACAGTTACTCATTTCTCACTGACATGACTGCAACCGATGAGTTGGAAGACGAAGAAAGCGAAAAAGAGGGAATTCGTTTTCACCTGGTGTTTCATTTGATGAATATCGAATCAAAAATCCGTATTCGTATCAAAATCAAATTGAAGGATGCGGAAAAAATACCAACTTTCATTGAAATTTGGCCAGGAACAAACTGGGCAGAGCGGGAAATTTTCGACATGTTTGGAGTTCATTTCGAGGGTCACCCCGATTTACGAAGAATTCTCATGGACATGAGATGGGAAGGCCACCCTCTTCGCAAAGATTATCCTTTGCGAGGCTATCAGATCTTTTTAACACCAGAACCTCTTGATCCGGAGTTGCTGAAATGAGCGATACAAAATTTAAAAACGACGTACCACTGGACATCGCACGTTGGGGTTTCCCAGGAAAATTTGATGTAACAGTTAAACAAGATTCGGATGATCTTTTCGAAGACTCAAAGATGTTGGTAAACATCGGACCTACCCACCCAGCGATGCACGGTGCATTTCGTTGCATGGCGAAGCTTAACGGTGAAACAATTGAAAAGTCTTATTGTGAATTCGGTTACACTCACAGGGCTAAAGAAAAACTTGGTGAAAACCGTACGTTTCATCAGTTTGTTGTGTACACCGATCGATTAAATTATTGCTCGTCCTTGATCAATAACGTGACTTACGCCATGGCTGTTGAGCGTATGATGGGAATTCAAGTTCCTGATCGTGCAGTATGGATTCGCATGATGTGCGCAGAAATTGCACGCGTAATTGATCACCTGATCTGTGTTGGTATCAATGCGGTTGATTTGGGTGCCTTCTCTTATTTCTTGTACGGTTATAATCAACGAGAAAGAGCTTATACACTGATTGAAAAACTTTGCGGTGCTCGCTTAACCACGTCATATACCCGTATTGGTGGATTGATGTCAGATGCTCCCGAAGGTTGGGAAAAAGAAGTTAAGGACTGGGTAAAAGAAACCCGTGCAGTTATTGCTGAGATGGATAAGCTTCTCACTGAAAACAGAATTTGGTTAAACAGAACTAAAGAAGTAGCAGTTTTCAATAAAGAACAATGTCTCCAATACAGTTTCACAGGACCGAACGCCAGGGCTGCGGGAGTCAACATTGATTTACGTCGTGATCAGCCAAGCATGTTTTATGACAAGGTTGAATTTGATGTACCAATCGCCCAGGTGGGCGATGTGTTTGATCGCTACTATGTTCGCGTTGAAGAAATTAAGCAATCACTCAACATCATCAACCAGTGTGCAGACCGACTGAAGCCAGGAGCGATCTGGGCTGAAGATAAGCGCACCCGCATTCCAGAAAAAGATGCGGTGTACAACACAATGGAAGGCCTTATCCACCATTTCAAGTTCTTCATGAACGGTTTTGATGTACCAAAAGGTGAAGCCTATACTTCATTTGAGGCAGCAAACGGAGAACTTGGTTTTTATATCGTCAGCAAAGGTGGCCCTAAAGCTCATCGTATGCGTATTCGTGGACCATCTTTCTGGCACTATCAAGGGCTTGATCCGATGATCAAAGGCGAATATATCGGTGACCTTGTAGCGGCATTGGGAAGCATCAACGTCATTGCCGGAGAGTTGGATCGTTAATATGGAAAAGCATTTGTCAGATAAGTTTTATGTAGCAATGAAAAAGCTGGAACCGCGCTATCCGAATAAAAAAGCGCTCATTCTACCGGCTCTACATCAGGCCCAAGAAGAGTTTGGATGGCTTCCAAAAGAAGCTCTCGAAGAAGTTGCTGAATATATCGGAGTGCACCCGGCGCAAATCCGAGAAGTGGCAAGTTTCTACACGATGTATAATTTGAAGCCAGTCGGTAAGAATCATCTCAAGATCTGTACAAATGTTGCTTGTTGTCTTCGTGGTGCTGATGAATTGATGAATTTTGCTGAGAAAAAACTTGGTATCAAGTGTGGCGAAAGCACATCAGATGGACTTTTTTCACTGTCAGAAGAAGAATGCCTTGGAGCGTGCACAACCGCCCCTGCGATGATGGCCAACGATGATTACATTGAAGAGTTGGATGTTAATAAATTAAATGAATACATCGAAAAGATGAAGGTGTTGAAGTAATGAGCCAGACAACATTGTTTGAACAGCATTTCTGGAAAGAATCGAACCGAAACCTTGATTACTATCTTCAGAGCATGAATGGTTATCAGGCCGCTCAAAAAGTACTGAAAGAAATGACGCCTGATCAGGTCATTGATGAAGTTAAAAAAGGAAACTTACGCGGGAGAGGTGGAGCAGGTTTTCCAATGGGAATGAAGTGGAGCTTTATTCCAAAAAACTCTGAAAAGCCGAAATATCTAGTTTGTAATGCAGATGAATCTGAGCCAGGGACATGTAAAGATCGCCAGATTATTCGCTACACCCCTCACCTTTTGATCGAAGGTTTGATTATTGGTTCATTTGCAATCGGTTGTAAGCATGCGTACGTCTATATTCGTGGTGAGTATGTACGCGAAGCAAATCTTCTGAATGCGGCGATCGATGAAGCATACGCAAAGGGTTACCTAGGAAAGAATATTTTTGGATCAGGTTATGATCTTGATATTACGGTTCATCGCGGAGCAGGAGCGTACATTTGCGGTGAAGAAACCGGTTTATTGAATTCTTTGGAAGGTAAACGTGGTGAGCCGCGAGTTAAGCCGCCATTTCCAGCGGTATCGGGAGCTTTTGGTTGTCCAACAGCGGTTAATAACGTTGAATCCATTGCCAACGTTCCTCATTTGATTCGCATGGGCGGAGATACTTTTGCGCAACTTGGAAAAGTAGATAAATCAGGTGGAACTCGTTTGATTTCGCTTTCAGGCCACGTAAAAAAACCGGGAGTATTTGAAATACAAGCCGGATCAATGACCTTGAGACAGATCATTGAAAACCTTGGTGGCGGAATTATTAATGATAAAAAACTGAAGGCAGTAATTCCAGGTGGTTCATCATCGCCGATTCTAACGGCTGATGAAATCGATGTTGTTTATGATGTTGAGCCATTGATGAAAGTCGGCACCATGATGGGATCTGCTGCAATTATGGTGATTCACGAAGATACTGATTTGGTAAAACTTCTACTTCGAATCACAAAATTTTATGCTCACGAATCATGCGGACAGTGCACTCCTTGTCGAGAAGGTTGTCATTGGATGGAATCAATTCTTCATAAAATCGTTCACCACGAAGCAAAGCCATCTGATCTGGATTTGCTGAACGATGTAGCCCAAAACATTGGTGGAAAAACCCTTTGCGCTCTTGGTGACGCAGCTGCGGGCCCAGTGATTAGTTTTTTAAAGAAATTCAAACCTGAGTTTGAAGCCTACATTAAGGGACAAAATAAATATGCCTAAGTGTACAATTGATGGAAAAGAAATTGAGGTTAAACCCGGTGAAAATCTGATCACCGTTGCAAAACGTGCGGGTGTTGATATTCCGGTATTCTGTTATCACCCCGGTCTTACGGTCGTTGCTCAATGCCGTATGTGTTATGTAGAAGTTGAAAAAATGCCAAAACTTCAAACAGCATGCTCAACGATGGCTGCCGAAGGAATGGTTGTAAAAACTCAAAGCGACCCAGTTGTAAAAGGCCGAGCTGGAACAATGGAGTTTTTGCTGCTTAACCACCCACTTGATTGTCCAATTTGTGATAAGGCTGGTGAATGTGATCTTCAGGACAACTCATACGGCCATGGAAGTGCATATATGCGCCACTCTGAAGAGCGTCGCACTTATGTAGATGTTGACATGGGCCCAGTGATTGAAAAAAACATGAATCGATGTATTCACTGTACCCGCTGTATCCGATTTGGAGAAGAAGTTGCCGGTATTCATGAGATGGTGGCAATCAAACGCGGAAACAATATTGATATCACCACAATTGATGGAAACCCGTTAAAGACTGAGTATGCTGGAAATTATGCAGATATTTGTCCTACCGGTTCATTAACTCTTCGAGATTTCAGGTTCCGTAAGAGAGCTTGGATGTTGAAAAAAACTGCAACAGTTTGTGAAGGTTGTTCAAAAGGTTGCAACATGGAAATCCAGCACGAAGGCAATGTGATTTATCGTTGTGTTCCACGTGAAAATCTTGAAATCAATAAACACTGGATGTGTGACGAAGGTCGATTCAATTATCACTATACCCAGGATCCTACACGGGTTCTAACTCCACGATCTGGGGAAGCGACAATTGGATGGGAAAATGCGATTCAAAATTTAAAAGATCTTACAGATGGTAAAAAAATAACATTTCTAGTCGGTAGCGATCTCACACAAGAAGAGCTTGCAACTGTTCAAGAATACATAAACGCATACCAAAAGGGTTCCTCTATCCATCATTTTGGTACCGATGGAGTGTCAGAATCTGTTGATGATGGTCAGGCAGACAAGATTTTGAAAATGAAAAGCAAAACCTCTAATTTGTCGGGTGCCGAAAAGCTTGGAATTAAATCGATCAGTCACTTAAAAACTGCAACAGATGTTGTAGTCGTTATCCGAGGCGGACGCGCTGATCTCAATGTTGCGTTAAAGCAAGTTCAAGGTAAGAAGCTGATTGGAATGGGTGTTTTTTTGGAAAAAGAAATTTCAACATTCTCACTCGTACTGCCAGGACTAGCTTTTACTGAAAAAGAAGGAACGATCATCAACCACGCTGGGATTGAGCAAAAAATCAAGCGCGCTATTGTACCTAAAAATACAGTGAAAGCGGTTTCTGAGGTTCTGATGCTTGCGGCAAACAAGAAAGCTAAAGAGGCGGTTGTATGAGCGAGCAAGAAATCATTTTCATGTTTCTGAAAATCGGTATCGTACTCGTTGGATTGTTATCCGTTACACCGATCATGTTGTTTGTTGAGCGCCGTGGTTCTGCACTACTGCAAAATCGTCTTGGTCCAAACCGCATTGGCCCTCTAGGGTTGTTTCAATCGGTGCTGGATGTTCTAAAGTTCATCTTTAAAGAAGATCGTGCTCCAGGACACGTGAATAAGTTCTATTTTTCACTTGCCCCAATTGTAACGGTAATTCCAGCTTTGATGACATTTGCGGTAATTCCATTTGCAGGAAATGACTTCATTATTGCGAACCTGGATGTGGGAATACTTTATTGTTTCTCAATTGCTTCATTGGGCGTTTACGGAATCATTATGGCAGGTTGGGCATCCAACAATAAGTATTCACTTCTTGGAAGCTTGCGAAGTTCAGCACAAATGATCAGTTATGAGTTGACCCTCGGACTATCAATTGTTGGCATGATCATGGTTTTTCAAAGTTTGAAACTGACTGACATTGTAGCCGGTCAGGGTGAAACATTGTTTTCAATTGGTGGCTACAATGTTCCTAAATATGGAATCTTCATTCAGCCAGTAGGGTTTATTTTGTTTCTTGTATCGTCATTTGCAGAAACAAACCGTCTTCCATTTGACCTTCCGGAAGGTGAATCAGAATTGATTGCAGGTTATCACCTTGAATACGGATCAATGCGTTTTGCTCTTTTCATGTTGTCTGAATTCGTGAACATGACTGTCGCTTCTGCTTTGCTTTCAACACTGTTTTTTGGTGGTTGGCACTATTTACCCGGTTTTGAATGGCTTGCTGCTCAATTTTCAGATGGTTCACCAGATAAAGCTTATATGGTGAGTTCTCTGTTTCATGGTCTTTCTTTTGTAATTAAGATCGCCTCATTCATGTGGTTCTTTGTTTGGGTAAGGTGGACACTTCCACGTTTCCGCTTTGATCAATTGATGAATTTTGGTTGGAGAGTGTTGTTCCCAATCGCTTTATTGAACGTTTTTGTAACAGGTCTGCTCATATATTTTGGAGTGCTTTGATATGTTAGCTCAAAGAAAAAC
>CALPVV020000008.1 GCA_943327105.2 Nitrosovibrio sp. Nv4 | reverse complement strand
TGGCTGTTGGCAGCGATGTCGGTGGTTGGATTGGTTATCAAGTCAGGACCCCGGATCACCCAAGATATGAAACGTTGATCACAGGAGAGAAGGCAGAAGTTTATGTGTACTCACATATTCGTGAAGATGCTTTTGATTTATACGGATTCTTGAACGCGGCTGAAAAAAATCTATTCACTACCCTACTCTCTGTTTCTGGTGTTGGCCCTAAGCTTGGACTTGGTCTACTTTCTCATTCTGATGCAGCATCCATAATAGAAATGATTACCAGCGAAGATAAAGGTGCATTAACCAATATTTCTGGTGTGGGAAAAAAAACCGCTGAACGAATGGTTCTTGAATTGAAAGATGTAATCTTGAAAAAACAAGAGCAGGGAGTTTTTGGAAGGGTTGCTTCTTCTAAAGCAACAACAAATCAAAGTGGAGCGGTAATTCCGAATAAATTGTTCATGGAAGCATATCTCGCTCTTCAGGGGCTTGGGTATAAAGAATTCGTTGCAAAACAAATGGTTGAAAATGCACTTCGCAAGCATGAGTCTCTCACCAAGAGTGATGCAAAAGTTGAAGACATCATCAAGTTTGCGATTCAAGCAAACTAAGGGGGCTTTATGGATGAACGGATCATTTCACGCGAAGAAAATATAAACGAACGCAGCGAGATTCAAGTAGAGCAAACGCTGCGCCCGCAGATGCTTGGTGAGTACATCGGCCAAGACTCTGTCCGTGAGAAAATTGCCCTTTTCATCAAAGCAGCAAAACAGCGCGGAGATGCCTTGGATCACGTACTTTTGGCAGGCCCGCCGGGTCTTGGTAAAACAACACTTGCGCAGATTATTGCCCGTGAGATGGGAACCCAAATTCATATTGTCACAGGGCCAACAGTTGAAAAAAAAGGAGATCTAGCAGCTGTTCTAACTAATCTTCAGCCAGGTGATGTTCTTTTTATTGATGAGATTCATCGTCTTCAAATGGCAATTGAAGAAGTTCTTTATGGCGCCATGGAAGATTTCAAGCTTGATTTGATTGCCGGACAAGGGCCATCAGCAAGAACATATCGCATTGATTTACCTAGGTTCACTCTTGTTGGTGCGACCACGAGAACAGGTTTGCTTTCAAGTCCATTGCGAGGACGATTTGGTGTTGAAATGCGCCTCGATTTTTACAATCACGATGATCTTGCAAAAATTGTCATGCGTTCGGCGAGTTTGCTAGACATCGAAGTTCAAAATGACGGAGCGCTTGAGATTGCAAAAAGATCAAGAGGAACGCCGAGAATTGCAAATCGTCTGATTCGAAGAGTTCGAGATTTCGCACAAGTTAAATTCAAAGCAGTAAAAGGATTCGAAATCGATAAAAAAACGGTTGATGAGGCTCTTAGGTTATTTGATGTTGATGATCGAGGCCTGGATGCAATGGATAGAAAGTTACTAATATCGATGATTGAAAAATTTGATGGTGGTCCAGTCGGTATCGAAACCCTTTCCAGTATGCTTTCTGAAGAGCGAGATACGATTGAAGAAGTATACGAACCGTTCTTGGTTCAAGAGGGATTCATTCAACGTACCCCACGCGGTCGCGTGGTTACACAACTGGCTTTTACCCATTTGGGTTATCCGCCTAAGGTCCAACTCTAGAAGGTGTGCACTTTAGTGCACAATCATCGTGTACATGCGGTTACAGTGATTTAGATAAAACGCTAATGTCAAAATAATGACAAAAAACAACCCATAAGTACCTGTAATTAAACAGGAAAAATATTTAATTCGCAAAGCGTCATGGCATGTACCTTGCTTTCATTAAGGTTGTTGAGGGAATAACATGACAGTAGAAAATTCAATTTATCAAAAGACAATCAGCCAACCGGTAGTCATCGAAGGAATCGGTCTGCACTCCGGCAAGGTTGCCAAAGTAACCATTAAACCCGCTCATCCGAATGCCGGTGTGATATTTATTCGTACGGACTTGGAAAAGCCGGTCACCATTCCTGCAACCTATGATTTTGTTACTCAAACCAAATTGGCTACAACCATTGGTCGCGATATCGCAAAAATTTCCACAGTTGAACACCTTCTTTGTGCGCTTAAGATGATGCAAATTGATAATGCCTTGATTGAAGTGACCGGACCAGAAGTGCCGATCATGGATGGTTCGGCTGCCCCATTTTGTAAAGCGATTGAAACCGTAGGTGTGGTTGAAGATCAAACTGCATTGAGAAAAGTCGCAATTTTAAGAAAAAGAATCGAAGTTCGTAAGGGTGATAAAATCGCATTAATCGAACCTTCTACTCGTTTTCATATTGATGCACGCATTGAGTGGACTCACCCAGCAATCGGAACTCAGTCGTTTTCTTATACAGTTGGTGAAACCAATTATAAGGAAGTTGCATTTGCACGTACATTTGGCTTCATGAGAGATGTAGAAGCGCTCAAGAAGATGGGCCTGGCTCTTGGTGGTTCTTTTGAAAATGCAGTGGTCATGGATGAAGAAAAGGTTCTTAATCTTGAAGGACTTCGGTATGACGACGAATTTGTACGTCATAAAGTGCTGGATGCAATCGGTGATTTCGCCCTTGCGCCAGTTCAGGTCCTGGGAGATGTGACTCTGGTTAAAGCAGGCCATGAAATGCACTCTGAATTGATTCACGCGATATTTTCAAATCCTGAAAACTTTGAGGTCGTTACCGTTGAAGAGGCGATTACTGAGGAAAAAAATCTCGGTGTTCTTGAAACCAGTTGGGCTGCTGAAATTCAACGTTCAATCTAGTGTCAATTAGCTGACAGTTTTTCGATTTAAATAGCTAAAAAAATAGCTTCATTAGAGTTCAGGTTCTTCCGATCAGTTAAATACATAAGGAGACCTTGAATGAGTAAGAAAAAAGGCAAATTTGATCTCACAAAGCTGGTTCACGACGGTTTGGTAAAAGAGGGTGAAGCTTTTTATTTCGTCAGCGACAATACAAAGACATTTACCGTACAAAAACAACCTAATCACGAATTTAAAATCAAGACAGCTGAAGGCACAACTACAGTTCATGCTTTCGCTCAAGCGTGTTTGGGGCAAGAACCACCCAATCATGCATCTTATTGGTTTCAAAACTCTAAAGGTGAAACGCTGTATCAGATCTGGCAAGCAGACATCAGCGAAGAAGATCAATACGCAGCTTGATTGAAAAGTGTAAAAAATTTGATGACCCAGCCTTCATTGAAGGCTGGGTTTTTTATTTTTTTTTAGGCTCAATTTGTGCATGATAAAATAATCGAAATGAATCAAAAAACATTAAATCAACTTCCTGCTGAATTAAGAACCATGGTGAAGTGGTCGGTGGCGATACTTGGAAATGTAATTGAAGATCGTCTGGGAAAAAGGTCATTTGAGAATATAGAGTTAGTAAGACAAAGAATGGTGTCTCTGAGAGGCGCGGAAGAAAAGATTGTTTTAAAAGAACTTGAAAAAACATTCTTGCTTTTAAAAAGACTAACGAAAAAAGAAAAATACGATTTTGCTAAAGCATATACGCTGATGCTCGAGCTGATGAACGCATGTGAAAACGCATATCGAACCTTCAGATTGAAAAAGCGTCATCAGGAAAAATCGATTGAAGGCGCTGAAGCCATTTATTTTGTTTTGACCGCTCACCCGACGGAATCGAGAGCACCTGAAAACATAGCCGTATTCCACGAAATTCAAAAAACGCTAGTAGAGGCCTTCGAGCATGGCATTGATTACAGTACTGAAAGTTTGAGATCACTTCTTGAGCTTGCTTGGCAAATTGAAATTGTAAGAATGCGAAAACCTAGAGTTCAGGATGAAGCCGAACATGTTTATTCTATTCTATTAAGAGACTCAAATTTGTCCGTTCTTCTTGATTTCGGAAGAAAAAAAACTCCAGCCTACATTAGAAGCTGGGTCGGCGGTGATAAGGATGGTCATCCAGGAGTGGATGAAGTGGTGATGACCGATAGTCTGCAGATGTCGCGTGATTTGCTGCTAAAATACGTTAAAAAACAAATAATTGAATATCGAAATTTGATTAATAAAACAAATTTACCGCAATTAAATGATGCGGTTTTGAAATTTTTGAAAACTCAGACAACGATTAAAAAATTAAAAATCGGGGATGCGAGTAGGATTTTAAAAGTACATGATTCATTGAATTTACTTTTATACCAACACCAAAAACATTTTGGTAAAAGCCTGCCATTGCCACTTGCAAGGCTCGATCAACTATTTAAAATTTTTCCAGGCATGGTTGTGCCTCTTGAATTGCGTGAAGATTCCGGCGTACTCATGTCAGATCCGAGTGGTGATCATCTGGCAATTGGAAGAATGTTAAGAAAAATTGGTCAATTTTCAAAGGGCAATGACCCCACGTTTTACGCTAGGGGAATGATTATCAGCATGGCTCAGAGTATTGATCATATTCGCATAGCTGGAAAAATGATCAAACGGCAAGTTGGTAACTCCAGGATTCCTGTGGTGCCACTATTTGAACAAAAAGAAGCTCTTGATTCGGGAGCCTCAATTGTTTCGGAACTGCTGAAGGATCCTAAGATTCGCAAAATTGTTCAAAAAGATTGGGGCAATGTTGTTGAGGTGATGGTTGGTTATTCTGACTCAGCCAAAGAATCGGGAGTGATTTCCAGCCGTCTTGCAATTCTTAATTCGATCGTTGCAATCGATCGAGCCTGCAATAAAGAGGGAGTTAAAGCTGTTTTCTTTCATGGGTCTGGTGGAAGTGTTGACCGCGGTGGTGGTGCTATCAAGGATCAGATCGCAGGTTGGCCAAAAAATGCATTAAACGTATATAAGGCAACAGTACAAGGAGAAATGGTTGAGAGGACTTTTGCGAGTCCTGAGATTTTAGAAAGTCAGCTTTTCCAGATCAGTGAAAATACTAATCTGGCTTCAAGAGGCCGATATCGCTATGAGCGAAATACAGAATTGGAAAAATTCGCAGATAAGACCAAAAAAAATTATCAGATGATGATTACCGACCCCGACTTTTTAAAGTTGGTAGAATTGGCTACGCCGTATCCGTATCTTAAGGCATTAAAAATCGGTTCACGACCGACAAAGCGCGCTTCAAGTGGTTTGACCGTATCGGGTCTCAGGGCAATACCTTGGGTATTGTGTTGGACTCAAACAAGAATATTGTTTCCAACTTTTTGGGGTATTGGCAGTTCGTGGAGTGAAACCTCAAAAATTGAAAAAAAGAAACTGAAAGAATCATTTACAAATCATGCGGTTTTCCGTTCCTACGTACATGCACTGGGATTTACTTTGGCAAAAATTGAAATGCCGGTTTTTGAAATGTATCTAAAAAAGTCGTTATTAAAGCCGACAGAGGCGGATAAATTCATTTTACGATTTAAACGCGAACTTTCTCTTACGCAAAAGTTTTTCGAGGAAGTAACCGGTAAAAAAGATCCAATGTGGTATAGACCTTGGTTGGGAGAAAGCATCGAACTAAGGGCGCCCATGATTCACCCTCTCAATATTTTGGAAATATTGGCGCAAAATGAAAATGATCTTTCGTTGCTGAGATTAACAGTAGCTGGTATTGCTAGTGGCATGCTCACAACGGGCTGATTGGAAAAAAATATGAAAACAATGATTTTAATTACGGCATTCTTAATCACAATCGGTTCATCTCAGGCGGCATTATCTATCAAGCCGGGTTTGTGGTCTGTTCAGTCAAAAATGAAGCAAGATGGAAAAGAGTATGATCCACAGGCAATTTTAAAAGCGACACTTGCAAAAATGACCCCTGAGCAGAAAAAGCAAATGGAAGCGATGATGGCAAAAATGGGTAAGGGGGGTTCTCCATTTGCTGTAAGTTCAAAGGGAATTGAGGTTTGCTATACTCCTGAAATGTTGAAGTCAGAATCATTTCTAAGCCAACAAAACTCTAAAGAATGCACTCAAGAATTTCCGGTAAAAACATCTACCCACATTGTAATCAAATTTAAGTGTGCGAACGGAATGAATGGGACCGGCGATTGGACTGTAAAGGATTCGGCGCATTATGTCGGAACAATGAAGATCAATGAAAAAAGTGGCAAGAAAACAGATGTGAATTACCAAGCGGAATTTGTATCTGCCAATTGTGGAAACGTAAAACCAATCGATCTTTCGAATTTCAAAAAATAAGCTGAAAATTAGTGCAGTTGAGAGTTTTTTGTGAGAAAAAAAGCTCATGGAAAACAAACACTTTCGTATCGAAAAAGACACTTTTGGCCCGATCAATGTACCCTCAGACCGCCTTTGGGGAGCTCAAACTCAACGGTCACTCCATCACTTTCATATTTCAACTGAACACATGCCTTCTGAATTAATTCATGCTCTTGTCACCGCAAAAAGAGCGGCGGCTGTGGTGAATAGTCAATCCGGTCTAGCACAGGAAAAAGCCAACGCAATCGTAGCAGCGGCGGATGAAGTTTTAGCGAATAAACACAACCAAGAATTCCCTCTTTATGTTTGGCAAACCGGTTCAGGAACCCAGACAAATATGAACGTCAATGAAGTTCTTGCAAACCGAGCTAGCGAGATCATGGGCGGAGAGCGCGGCGAAGCACGTAAGGTTCATCCGAATGATGATGTAAACAAAGGTCAGAGTTCTAACGATGTTTTCCCGACCGCAATGAGCATTGCTGCTGCACAGGCTGTGAACATGATGCTTCCTCACGTGAAAGCCCTACGTGATGCTCTTGATAAGAAAGCAAAAGAGTTTTCTGGAATCGTTAAAATTGGCCGTACTCATTTGATGGACGCAACTCCTCTTACTTTAGAACAGGAGTTTTCCGGTTATGTGGCTCAACTTACTCACGCTATTAAACACGTAGAGTATAGCCTTCCTCATCTTTATGAGTTGGCATTGGGTGGAACTGCAGTCGGTACCGGATTAAATTCAACGCCTGCGTACGCCGTAAAAGTAGCTGAAGAAATTGCACAGTTTACTAAACTTCCATTTGTAACCGCACCAAACAAGTTTGAAGCTTTGGCCGCAAACGATGCAATCGTTCACGCGCATGGTTCTTTAAAAGGACTTGCTGCCGCATTGTTTAAGATAGCAAACGATATTCGCTGGTTGGGTTCAGGCCCTCGATGTGGAATCGGCGAGCTTTCTCTTCCGGAAAATGAACCAGGTTCTTCGATTATGCCAGGAAAGGTTAACCCTACTCAGTGTGAGGCATTAACTATGTTATGTGCTCAGGTGATGGGGAATGATGTTGCGATCAATATCGGTGGTGCATCAGGAAACTTTGAACTCAATGTTTACAAACCACTCATGATTCATAATTTTCTTCAGTCTACCCGAGTGCTTGCAGATGGCTGTAGAAGCTTCCGTGAGTTCTGTGTGGAAGGTTTGATTGCCAATAAAGAACAAATTCAAAAGCATCTTACTGAGTCATTGATGTTGGTTACTGCACTGAATCCTCACATTGGTTACGACAATGCCGCTAAAATTGCAAAAAAAGCACATAAAGAAGGAAAAACACTGAAACAAGCCGCCCTTGATCTTGATTTGGTAAAATCTGAAGATTTCGATAAATGGGTACGCCCTGAAGACATGATTGGTCCGAAGTGAAACAAAAGCTTGTTCTGATTCCAACACCACTTGATGAAGCCTTACCACTTGAAACAGTGGCCCTCGATCTATTGAAGGGTCACTGTTTGCAAGACGATGTTTTGTTATTGGTTGAGGAACACAAGGTTGCACGACAGCGCTGGATCAAGTGGGGGTTACCTCGCGAAGCAATCGAGCGTTTCATTTTATTCAATGAACACACACAAGACAGTTTACGTACCGAGATCATCGCCAAGTTGAAAAATGGAATGACTGCGTTCTTGATGAGTGATGGTGGAATGCCTGCATTTTGCGATCCTGGTCAAAAACTGGTTAAGCAATGTCATGAAAATTCGATCAAGGTCACGGCCACACCATTTCCAAATTCGGTTATTTTGGCTTTGTCGTTGAGTGGGATGGATCATTCTAAATTCACTTTTGCTGGCTTTTTATCTACCGATCATTCCGAAAGAAAAAAAGAACTCGACTTGTTGGCATCTAGAAATGAAACATTGATCGTGATGGATACTCCATACAGACTTTCGGCTTTGGTGTCAGACATCGGATCATCAAGGTTAAAGGGCCGTAAATTCTTCATCGCCGAAAACCTGAACTCTCAAAATGAAGCATCATTTTATGGATCATTTTCTGAGTTTCAAAAATTTTCAGCCGAACAGCATAAGCCTGAATTTGTCTTGGTGATCTCAGGTTCATGAGTAAACCCAATAATCTGCGAATCTATCATCAGGATGAAGATATTGTTGTCATTGATAAACCTTCTGGTTTTCAAGTTCACACCCCTGTTGCCTATGCAATGGAAGGTAAGGTTGTTAGAAAAAACAATGTTCTGATTTTACTTCGAAAACAACTTGAACGAGAAATTTTCACCGTCCATCGACTCGATAAAGCTACAAGTGGAGTGATGGTTTTTTCATTATCTTCTGATGGTGCAAGACTGCTCCAGGATCAATTCATTTCAAAAAGTGTGAAGAAAACCTATGTCTGTCTCGTTCGTGGTTGGACAGCGGATTCTGGAGTGATCGATAAGCCACTTTCTAAAAATCTTGATGACGGGACACTTCTAGACAGTGTTACGGAATATGAAACACTACACCGGTTTGAAATTCCTTATTCAACAGGGCGCTATGAAAAAGAGCGGTATTCAATATTAAAAGTTCATCCTTTGACCGGAAGATTACATCAGATTAGACGGCATTTCAGATCAATATCACACCCATTGGTTGGTGATACAGTTCATGGAGACGGCAAACACAACCGGCTTTGGCGCGAGTTGATCGGTGGAAGTGGTCCTATGGCGAACCACCTTTTTTTAAAGTCTTATTCGATTGAATTTAATCATCCTAAAAGTCTAGAGCGGATGAAATTCAAAACCCGATGGAATAAACCATGGATGAAATTGTTTGAGATTGCGGGTCTATGTCTGATGATCGATTCATAATTTAATCATCAGGGTGATGCCATCCCGTATGGGTAGCATTACTTTTTGCACACGAGAATCTGACGCTATTTTTTCATTGAAAGCATGAATCTTTCTATCTGAATTATCTTGAGGGTTTAATACACCGCCATACCAAAGAACATTATCAACGATAATGGCGCCACCTTTTCGGACCAATTTTAAAGAAGATTCAAAATAGAATTCATACCCTGATTTATCGGCATCAATAAAAGCAAGATCAAACAGGTTACGCTTTCCAGAGTTGATTTCATCTTCAAGTGTTTGAGCAGAATTTTTTGCATCGCCAAGTAAGAGCTCGATTTTTTCTTTTTGATTACTATTGTTCCAGTGTTCAAGGGCAATCGCAGTAGCCCGAGGATCACGGTCGAGTGTGGTCACCTTACCGTCATCGGGTAGTGCCTCTGCCATGGCAAGTGCGCTATAACCGGTAAATGTGCCAAATTCGACGACGGTTTTGGCATTCATTAGTTTTAAGATAATTGATAAAAAATTACCCTCCAGGTTGCCAACTTGCATGTGAGCAACTTGAGGGGCGTATTCTAGGGTAACCGTAATCAAGTTTTGAAGAGATGAACTTGGTACAGTGCTGTGTTTTTTACAATATTCATGAATGGGTTCAGGGGTAATGATTACTTCACTCATTTTTCATGTTCCCTATAAATTTCAGCACCAAGTTTAATCAGTTTCTGTTCAATATGTTCATATCCACGATCAAGATGGTAGATGCGTCGAATGATTGTTTCACCTTTTGCGATCAGCCCAGCAATGATGAGGGAAGCACTTGCTCGAAGATCTGTTGCCATGACAATGGCTCCGGAAAGACTTACAGGGCCTTTCACCGTTGCCTCGTTTCCTTTAATATCGATCTTTGCACCAAGCCTGGTCAGTTCTGGAACGTGCATGAAGCGGTTTTCAAAAATGGTTTCAGAGATCACTGATTCACCATTAGCTTGAGTTAGAAGTGCCATGAACTGTGCTTGCATGTCAGTTGGAAACCCTGGAAATGGTTCCGTGGTGATTCGAAGCGGTAAAAGTGGCTTTACATACTCTGCTGTAATTGAATTTGCAGTGGATGAAATTAAAGCACCGGACTCTTTCAAAAGAGAAAGTGGCGACTTCATGAAGTTTTCATTGATTCCGGTGACCGTTACTTTTCCTTTAGTGATCAGCCCGGCGCAAAGATAGGTTGCCGCTTCAATACGGTCAGGAGCCACCGAATGGTTCATTCCATGCAATGCTTTTACTCCTTCAACTTCTATGATTGGGGTACCTTCACCCGAAATTTTAGCACCCATTGAACGAAGTGCGATGGCAAGATCAACAATTTCAGGTTCACACGCAGCGTTTTCGATACGAGTGTTGCCTTCGGCAAGAACACTGGCCATTAAGATATTTTCTGTTGCGCCTACGCTTGGAAAGGGAAATTCTATCTTGCTTCCTTTAAGTCCATTTGGGGCAGCACCATCAATGTAACCAGCCTCAATGTTGAAAACAGCGCCCATCTTTTCAAGTGCTTCCAAATGAAAGTTAACCGGTCGTGCTCCAATTGCGCATCCTCCGGGAAGACTGACTCGTGCAATCTTTCTTCGAGCCAGAAGAGGACCAAGAACCAGGACTGAGGCTCGCATTGTTCTCACCAGTTCATAAGGAGCTTCATGAGAATTCAATGTAGAGCCATCAATTTCAATGGTGTGATTTTCAAGTTTGAAAAGAGTCTTAAGGCCAAGAGAATCGAGAACTTTTAGAGTCGTGTTGATATCGGCTAATAGCGGTATGTTTCGAATCACCGATTTTTCTGAAGATAAAATAGAAGCAAAAAGAATGGGCAATGCTGCATTCTTTGCTCCGCTAATTTCAACTTCGCCAATAAGAGGTTTACCACCAACGATTCTCAAACGATCCATAATGGAAGCATAGTCCAGTGGTGGGTGAGGGGCAAATGTTACTTTTGAGCCATTAAGACGCGTGAGCGACCGGTCAAATCTGGAATCAGATTGGTTTTAAATCCTGCATTCTTGAATTCATGCTCAATTTCATCCGCACGTTCATGAGGGATTTCAAAGAAAACGATTCCATCTGGTTTCAATATTTTAGAATGGTTAAAAAGAAAGTTTTCGTAAAAGAAATTCGGGTTTTCTTTACCACCTTCGTCAGAACCTCCAACCATTGGAAAAAGTGCTCCATGTGGTTCGTGTCTGAGAACTTCAGCTTCAATTTCATCGTTCACTGAAACATAGGGTGGATTTGAAATAATTAAATCCATTGGTTTGTAATCACCAAAAATCTCAAAACCGATGTGAAGGTCGGCGGGCTCCAGGATAGAAAATCGATCTTCCCAATTTCCAGGACCAAGAATGTGATCGAGATTTTGTCTGGCCATTGCAATCGCCTGAGGGCTGACTTCACTTGCTATGCCAAGAGCAGATTTGTAATGCGCAAGGATTTCGGTAGAAAGAATTCCTGAACCAAGTCCTAATTCTGCAAATCGAAACGGCTTTTTTGGCCACTTCTTCGAAATCACATCCAGTACATTGCTGATTAAAATTTCAGTTTCAGGCCTAGGAATGAGCACATGTGAATTCACGATGTAATCATGTTCAAAAAAGAACTGATTGCCAGTGATGTGTTGAAGCGGAATCCCTTTAATGCGTTGATTGGCCATCTTCATGGCTTCTTCTTCGATTTCAGCGGTCATCGGAAATTTATCAGTAAAAGTTCCTTGAAGAATCTCAGAGTATTTCTGGATGATCGGATAACGGTGTCGATAAGCATTGAATAAGATCAGATTTGCTTCAGCTTCAGGTGATTTTTCATGTCCATGCTCGGCAAATAAATCGAGTATTTTTTGCTTAAGCTTGAGCATATCCAGCTTTTTTCAGAGACTCTGCCTGATAATGAGTTTGAAGCGCATCAAATAAAGCTTCAACGTGACCTTCCATGATGTCTGGTAATCCATGAGTGGTATATCCAATGCGGTGATCGGTCAGGCGACCTTGAGGAAAATTGTAGGTGCGAATTCGTTCAGAGCGGTCACCGGTACCGACCATTTCACGACGTGTATCCGAATGTTCTTTCGCGGCACGCTCTTGTTCGGCCTCAAGAATACGTGAACGTAGGATCTTCATCGCCTTCTCTTTGTTTTTGAGTTGTGAGCGCTCATCCTGACACGCAACCACTACTCCGGTAGGGATGTGTGTGATTCGAACAGCTGAATCGGTAGTGTTGACCGACTGTCCGCCGGCGCCACTTGAGCGATAAACATCGATTCGAAGATCAACTTGGTTGATTTTAACATCAACTTCTTCGGCTTCTGGAAGGATTGCCACAGTAATGGTTGAGGTATGAACTCGGCCCATCGCTTCTGTTTCAGGAACTCGCTGAACTCGATGCACACCAGCCTCATATTTCAAGCGACTGTAAACCTTATTGCCTTCGATCATGCCGATGATTTCTTTAAAACCACCTTTTTCAGCCTGACTGGCAGAAATTAATTCAACTCTCCAGCCTTGGCGTTCTGCAAACTTTTGATAAAGTCGGTACATTTCACCCGCAAAAAGGGCAGCCTCTTCACCACCGGCACCCGCACGAATTTCCAGAAGAATGTTTTTCTGGTCATTCGGGTCCTGTGGCAAGAGAAGTAATTGAAGTTTCTTGGTAGAGACTTCAAGTTGCGGCTCGAGTTCTTTCAACTCTTCTTTAGCCATTGCAGAGATTTCATCGTCTGATTCGGCCAGCATTTCCTTGTTGGATGAAATGTCAGATTTCAGTTTTTTATAGATACGATACTCGTCTACGATCTCTTGAAGAGAAGAATGCTCTTTTGAAAGACGGCGAAACTCATCAGGCCTATCCGCAAGAGATGGGTCCGAGAGTTTGCTTTCGATTTCTAAAAATCGGTTTTCTACTGCGCCTAACTTATCAAACATTGTTCAGCCCCTAAAAAATCAGCTGCTCATTGACTTAATGAACTCTTCATTGGTTTTGGTGTGAGCCACCTTATCAAGCAAGAATTCCATCGCATCAACAGTGTTCATCGGGTGAAGGACTTTTCTCAAGATCCAGATGCGGTTAATCACATCTTTAGGCAAGAGAAGGTCTTCCTTACGGGTTGCTGATTTGTTGATATCAAGACATGGGAAAATACGCTTTTCCATCAACTTGCGATCAAGAACGATCTCGGAGTTACCTGTTCCTTTGAATTCCTCGAAAATAACCTCGTCCATTCTTGAACCGGTGTCTACGAGTGAAGTAGCGATAATCGTGAGAGAGCCACCTTCTTCAATATTACGGGCAGCACCGAAGAATCGCTTCGGTTTGTGAAGAGCGTTTGAGTCAACACCACCGGAAAGGATTTTTCCGGATGGAGGCACAACCGCATTGTATGCACGAGCAAGACGGGTGATAGAGTCGAGAAGAATGACAACGTCATATTTGTTTTCAACAAGACGTTTTGCTTTCTCGATTACCATTTCAGCGACTTGAACGTGACGGGATGCTTGCTCGTCGAAAGTAGAGCTGATGACTTCACCCTTAACAGAGCGTTGCATGTCAGTTACTTCTTCTGGACGCTCATCAATCAATAGAACAATCAGTTTCACTTCAGGGTGATTGTGAGTGATGGCATTAGCCACATCTTGCATGAGTACGGTTTTACCTGCACGCGGAGGCGCAACGATCAAACAACGCTGACCTTTTCCGAGTGGAACCATTAGGTCGATAATTCGAGTGCTATGATTGGTCGGTTGATACTCAAGGTTCAGGCGCTCTTTTGGATAAAGAGGGGTGAGGTTGTCAAACAGCGCTCGGTCACTGTTGAGCTCGGCAGCTTGAAAGTTAACTTGTTCGACTTTGAGTAGTGCGAAATAACGTTCGCCTTCTTTAGGAGCACGAACTGAACCGCTGATGGTGTCACCGGTACGAAGACCAAAACGACGAATTTGAGATGGAGAAACATAAACATCATCCGGGCCCGGAAGATAATTATATTCTGGAGCACGAAGGAAACCGAACCCATCCGGCAGACACTCAAGAACGCCGTCAGCGTAAATGTGCTCGTTTTTTTCAGCCTTGCGTTGAAGCGTAGTAAAAATCAGATCTTGCTTACGCATATTGCCCGCGTTTTCAACTCCGAGGGAGTGAGCAAGTTCGATCAATTCACCGATCTTCATGTTTTTAAGGTTTTTGAGGTGCATCAATGGAGCAGAAGAAGCATCAGAAGATGCAGCCGGTGCAACCGATTCGCCTTCAGCCTTTTCTGCTTTAGGTTGAATCACAAAAGATTTTGGAGCAGGAGCAGGAGCCGCAGGTGCTTCACTTTCCGCAGGTGCAGCGGTTGTCACTACAGGTTCTTCAACTTGGATGTCTTCTTGAACATTTACAACTGAATCAACAGATTCCTCAGCGCGTGGTGCTTTGGGTTGATTGCGACCTGGAATCGGGCGTCTAACTGGGCTTGGTTTTTTGTTTTGAGTGCTAATGACACAACTCCTTATTAATGAGTGGATTGAACGAAAAAAATTGATGTGGATGAATTAATGAACCGAATTAGTAACTTTTGGATTAAAAAAATATTAGCAAAGGTTTTAGGGGGCGTCTACAATAAATTCAGTGAAAAACTCTATTAGATTGGTCGCAATTCTCATCGCTTTGGTGTTTTCGGGGGCCTCTTTTTATTTTTACCAGTTTGGTAATAGCCCAATCAGTCATGCAAAGGCCACTTTTGACCTATATAAGGGAATGTCTCCTGTTGATGTTTCTGAAGCACTGGAAAAGGTTAATCTGGTTACAAACGCCCGTTCATTCTATTGGTATGGCAAGTTTACGGGGGGATGGAGTGGAATTAAGGCAGCGGAATACGAAATTCCGGTAAATGCCGCGCCATCTGAAATATTCAAAATTCTTAAAAGCGGAATCGGAATCCAACGCCCTCTCTTAGTTAAGGAAGGCGATAATATTTATCAAGTTGCCGAAACCATGCAGTCGGCAGGAATCGGTACAAAAGAAGAAGTGCTCAAGTTATTGAGAAGCCACGAGCTCATTCGCTCATTGGGATTGGGTAATGAGGGCATTCATTCACTTGAGGGCTATCTCTATCCAAACACTTATTTCTACGACAAGCGTGAAAAACCGGAGTTCATGATCCGTAAAATGGTGCAAATGTTTTTAAAAAACTGGTCACAAGAGTTTGAAGAAAGGGCAAAAACCCTGAGCTGGCCAAGAAAACAGGTTGTTACCATGGCTTCAATTATTGAAAAAGAAACCGGTGCGGCTGAAGAACGACCAATTATTAGCTCTGTATTTCATAATCGTCTGATTAAAAAAATGAAAATTCAGAGTGATCCGACTATTATATATGGAATCTGGGAGACTTATTCGGGCAACTTGCACAAAAGCGACCTCCTGAGACCGACTCCATATAATACGTATACGGTACCTGCTCTTCCCGTTGGACCAATCTCTAACGTACACCCAGATTCAATCAAGGCTGTATTGTTTCCTGCTGAAACCAAATATTTGTATTTCGTTTCAAGAAACGATGGAACCCATGTTTTTTCTCACACCTATCAGGAACATCTCAATTGGGTTAAGCAGACTCAATTGAATGCAGCTGCGCGAGAAGGTAAAAGCTGGCGTGACCTTGGAAAAAAGAAACACTAACTCAGCGTCGCCACCAAGGTAAAAGCGATTTATAGGCTGCAATGACCGAGTAATCGATCCAATCAGAAACTACTTCGTTTTTTTTATCCCTCATTTCAATGTCATTAGGAGCGTAATAGTACATTGGCATTTTACGATAAATACAGTCTTCGTCCTGATTGTGGTCTTCATAATCTTGATAAGAGTCAGCCAGTCGACACTTCGGATGCTTGGGCATGAAGTGATCACTCCAGGTTTGAAGGTCAACCGGTTGATCAAAAAAATAAGGATCTAAAACCATTTCCTTCCCATTGACCAGTACAAACGGAGCAACATGAAACCACCATTTAAATGAATTTTCCCTTATATATTTATCAGTAAAGAATAAAAAAACTTTCTGGCTGTTCACTTTTGCCATTTGTCGCATTTCTAGCGACCAGAGGTGAGCTCTTTGATAACATTCGGCATAAGATTTACGATAATACTTCAGTTCAACCATTAGTTTTTGGGCATCCTCAATTGAAGATAAATTGGTAGGGATGAATGCTGGATCGGTATATCGGGAATCGGTCGTAAGTGTTTGGAACAGGTAAGTTGGCAAACTTCTGTCGTAATAGCGATCAACAATTGGATTTTCAGCAAACGCACTGGCTCCAAAAGCCAATGATAGAGTTAATACAAAAATTCTTAGCAACATTTAAAACCCCTTTTCCTCAAAAATCTCCCTCATTTTCATACGATCTCTACGCGGATATTCGCAAATTTGATAGCAAGCTTCCAACAATGAACCAATTAAATCGTGCCTAATGTCGGAAGTCTCAGTAGCTAGCCTGTTTCTGGCCTCATAAATCAATCGATTTCCAGTTTCAGGTAGTTCTTGTTTTAAATTCCAAAGTACAGAGAGAACAAAGTCTGAATTCGCAAAAAGATTTGTTTCGTAGATAGGGTTATAAGTGGATTTGTTTTTCGCATTCTTCGGCATGGATAAAGAGTAGTCTTTGATCTTGCTTGCAATGTGAGGATTCCCGCTGATTGAAGTTGCAAAAAAATCAGCCATACCTTCTAACATTGGTGTCGAAAGTGAAAGTGCCAGCTTATCGCTCAGGGCAATATGAGAAAATTCATGGTAAATAATTTCAGGAATCATTGCAGTATCAAGGTAATAGTATTTTTCGATAAATAACTTGTCAGAGCGTTTTACGCCTTCCTGAATTAATGCAGTCGCTGCAAGTGTTGCGAATTGTCTTAAAATCAGGTCTTTGTAGGGTGCCTTTTGTGAGTCCGGATAAAATAGCTTCTGAAGTGTGATTTGGATGAATCGATTCGTCGCTGATGATTTGATCGGACCCGACAGCATTGAGACATATTTACTAAGCGGGTTTCCTTGTGTGCCAAGGCCGTTTGCTGGCAAATCTTCAGTGCGAATCACTTTAACCGGCCTGAACCAGATCTCAGGCCCCCATGCGGGAATATCTACACCCTCCATTGGCACGCCTGCAGGTATGGAGAGGGCGTTATTATACTGTGGTTCAATTGATTCATGTTGATAGTGACCAAGGTCGCTAAATTTGTTGATGATATCTAATCGAACAGTCATTTTTGGAAGGTTTTTGACAAACTCGGACTTCATTTCATTTACCCAAAAATCACGTGCTTTATTCAGGTGATAATATGCTGTTGCGGCTTTCAGGTTAAGCGATTCATCTGGCTCATTGATTGAAATGGGTTCATCGCTCTTACCTTTAACAATTTTAAAAAAATAACCGTCAAAATGATTATTTGATTCAAGATAGGGAAGTGTCACTTCTTCAAAATAGGGCTTGAAGTGGTTTCCTCTTAACAGCACGGTAGCCGTAGTTTGGGAAAAAGCACTATCAGAAGTGGAAAGAATCAATGTTATGAAAAAAAGAAATTTAAAATACATCATAGTCTTGATCTGCTTGTGAGGGTTTTCTGGATTTCCGATCGATCATTCCATCAAGGAATACTAGAGCCATTGAAGAAACAATGTTGTATGGAGGTGGCAAGAAAATCGTTGCGGTGCCGGTAACTCTAAATGCGTAATTAGAGATTTTTTTCCATTTTTTCACCTCTGGGTTCCATAAGTCATCAATCTTAAGAACTGAATCTACGATTTCAGAATTAATTAGCCCGGTTTCAAGAGAAGTCGCGATCAAGTCTTCATGAGTGATTGGTTTTCCTGAGAAAAATGTAGATCGATTCAGCTCATCCATGTCCTTGCGAAGAAGTTTACGAGCCAAAAAGTACTGGCCCATAGGTGATACAGGAATCGCTTCTGAACTATCCTTATAAGTAAACACGACCTCGGCTTTGGTAGCATCCATGCGATCGAATGTTTTTTTCAAAAGATCTTCAATCATTCTGATTTGTGTCGGGTTGTAACGGTAATAAAGATCCTGTCTGTAGGTGATTCCTTGTTTTCTATTTTTGATTTTAGAGCTGAGTTGATTCGGTTTGAAGTCCGAATCACGATGATTGGCTGGAAGAGATTTGTTTTTGATGTCTTTCAAGATGTTAAGGTAATTTCGAAGTTGAATGTTCCAATTTTCTACTGCTTGAGAGCGAAAGGATTCAACGAGTTTGAACTCTTCCCAATTCAAAACCCCATTTTCTTTCGCTGCGATATTCAATAATCGAATCGAAAATGCGTTACCAGTCAATTGAAAGATCTGATTGGCGGTTCGTGACCAGTTGTTGATTGAGCACCCCGGGTTTTCAATTGAATGTTTTTGAAAAACTTCATAAATCATCGAAAGGTCAAACTTAGAAATTCCTTTTTCGATAAGTAACTCCCTCATTTCATTGATTTCATATGTTGAGGGCTCAATGACATCATATTGAAGAAGTGATGAATAGGCTTCTGAGGTTTGTTCCATTATTTCAAAAAACAAATCATCGATCAGATTGTGAGCGCGCCAGACGATTCGGTAGTTTTTTAAATCGTTTATTTCATTGGGAAGGCTTGCGGCGCGCAGTTTTCCGTCAAAAGTGCGCAAAAGTTCAATTTCGCAAACACTCCCCATTTTTTCAATTTCATTGATCGATTCTGCCAGCAGGTTAAAGGTTAGGTCTTTTAATTCACCAGATTTTCGTTCTGCTCGACGGTATTCAAATTGTGAATAAGCGTGAGTAGAGGCTTCCTTATCGTTTCTCAATAGTTCAATATTGTATGCATCGCTGGTGAGAGGGGTGAATAGGCCCAGTAACGTTAAAAATCTGAAACCATTCGAGCGAGAGTAATGATTCTTCATAGGTCCTGTTGGTAGCGCAATCGTGAACCATGAGCAAAGACTATGTTGTTAAAAAACCTTTAAAAACAAGACCCTTTGAAAAATCTTTAATGTTAAAGCCGTAAAAGCCGGTTTCATTCAAATTTTGATTTTCATTTGAATCGGAATCGATATGATTTTTGTATGAAAACAACTTCAGTGATCGCAGTCCTATTTTCAGCAGTGATTTCAACTCAAGCGCATGCGGCTCGATTCATGGTGAAAACAAACGGAAACTGGCATCTTCAAAAGGGTGATTTTGAAAACTTTATCGCGGACCCGAGTGTGGAGTGGGTTGAAAAGGACCAACTGATCAGAATTGAAAAGCCCAAGCTTGAAATTGCCAATGATCCGAAACTGGGTGAGCAGTGGTCTTTGCAGAAATCAGGCGTGATAGAGGCTTTGAAGCTTGCTTCAGAAAATACGAACCAGTCAAACCCTGAAATAATCGTTGCGGTAGTGGATACCGGAGTTGATTTGAATCATACGGATCTGAAATCGAATCTATTTATCAATAAAAATGAAATTCCAAATAACGGAATCGACGACGATCACAATGGTTTTGTTGATGATGTTCAAGGTTGGAACTTCAATGCGAAAGAAGATGACCCAAAATCTGACCCGATTTCAGAAGAAGCCAACGCACAGGATGATTTTAATCACGGAACCCATGTAGCCGGAACGATTGGGGCACTCCAGAATAACGGTATTGGAATTTCAGGAATCGCACCACGAATCAAGATTCTTCCGGTTCGATGGATGAGCAAGGGCCTTGGTTGGGGATCAGATGCGATTGCGGCAATTCATTACGCGGTAAAAATGGGGGCTAAAGTCATTAATGCCAGCTGGGGTGGAATCGGATATTCGAAAGCCTTGGAAGAAGCTGTACGAGAAGCGGAAGCAAAAGGTGTTCTGTTTGTGGTTTCAGCTGGAAACAATAAAGGTGATAATGACCAAACTCCACGTCACCCTGCTAATCTTCGCTTTTCAAACGTAATTGCAGTAGCGAACACGGATGAAAATGACAATCTTGCAAAGTCTTCAAATTATGGAAAAAAAATGGTCGAACTTGCGGCACCAGGGGAAAATGTCGTCAGCACTGTCTTGAAAGGCTCTTATTCAAAAATGTCAGGCACCTCGATGGCCGCATCTCATATGAGTGGTGTTGCCGCGCTCTTGCTTTCAGTGAATCCGAAACTAACCGGCCAAGATCTGAAACGCATTTTGATGGAAACGGTAACTCCGGTTCCATCGCTTCAAGAGAAAACGATTACCGGTGGAAGAGTGAATGTCTTGGCCGCCATGAAAAAAGTGATTTTGATGCAATCAGAAGAGCTTGCAGGAGTTAAGCCTTTTTATGAATTTGGGGAAGTTGATCAGCAACACTTTTCTGGAAATCCATTCATTAATCCAGATCGGATCGAAACGGGCGTTGCTTCAAAAGGTCTTTCGCTTCGTTTTGTGAGAATGGTGAAAGGAGTTGAAACACCGGTTTCAGGAATCAAATTCAGGGCGCAACTTCACACGGGTTCAAATTCTCCTTATCAGACTTACGAATCAGATCAAAACGGAATGATTCAAGATGTCGATTGCCTGAAAAATGATTACTTTGTGACCACAGCTCTCGAGACTCAGCGATATGGAGTGGTGAGTTCATCCAATGATGGAAAGACCTTTGATTTGATCTTCAAATTGAAGTGTGGTGTTCCACAAAAGTTTATTTTTGAGGAAACCAGCGAAGCGGGTGAAGTCATCGGCATCTGGCAAGTATTGACCAATGCGGAAAAGAAAATCGGAAATGAGATTGGTCTCAATTTTTGGAAGTATCGTGTTGATTTCATGTGGCCTGAAAAAGGAGATTATTTCGACGGCTCAAGGGTTCACCTTACTTTTGGTCACCAGTGGGATGTGGTTTCACATGAAATGGGACATGCTATTTACCATCAGGGAAACATCGGTGTTTTTGGTGGTGGCGAACATTACATTGATCGGTGCTATGAAGATGCGATTGCCTTGTCAGAAGGATGGGCATCTTTTTATGCATCTTGGTTGAATTTTGATTTGAATGCTCAAGATCCAGGTTTTGAATATATGGTTCCTCGTCGTGCTCCGATCAAGGTTGAGAATATTCCAGCTGATGTTTGTGGGCATCCAACAAACGAATGGCGCGTGAACGGGTTCTTGTGGGATTTGATCGATCTTCATCAAGACGCGGAGTCTCATTCTAAAACGTTTGCTGATCTTTGGAAAATCACCAATGGATCACGTGCGTCATCACTTGGAAATGTGAAAAATCTCCTGATAAAACAAGGCTGGGATACCGCGTCGATTGAGGCGATTTGGAAATTGAATTTCCCTGCTGAATAAGCTACGTTTCCAGCGGGAGAAATGTTTTGAGCTCTTATCTCGTACTGGCGCGTAAATACCGTCCTAAGCAATTTTCAGACATCGTCGGACAGCTCTCGGTGGTAAAGACCTTGGTCAATGCGATCAAGTTGAATCGTACCCATCAGGCCTACGTTTTTTCCGGTTCTCGCGGAATTGGTAAGACTTCAATTGCCCGTATTTTTTCAAAATCACTTCGTTGTGAAAATCGTGTCGAAAAAGATGGTCTTCTTTATTCATGTGACCATTGTCCCGATTGTATTGAAATTGCAGCCGGTAATAGCGTGAACGTGATGGAAATCGACGGAGCATCGAACAACGGTGTTGATTCGGTTCGCGAGATTCGCGAAGGTGCTAAATTCCTGCCAAGCTCAGGCAAATACAAGATCTACATCATCGACGAGGTTCACATGCTTTCAACAGCGGCGTTCAACGCCCTTTTGAAGACCCTCGAAGAACCGCCTGAACATGTTGTATTCATTTTTGCGACGACTGAATCTCATAAAATTCCTGAAACTATTTTGGGGCGCTGTCAGCGTTTTGATTTCAAGCGCGTCACTGTTGCTCAGATTACCGATCGCATGAAAGAAGTGCTTTTGGCTGAAAAAATTGAAGCGGAAGATGCCGCTTTGAATTTGATCGCGAGAGCCGCTGAGGGTTCAATGCGTGATGCGCTTTCCATTCTCGATCAGGTGATTTCATTTTCTGGAATGAAGATTACGGCACAAGCCGTTCGCGAGAGTGTTGGTCTTATTGGGACTGAACTTGTTTTAGCGCTGGTGAGCAAAGTGATTGGCCGTGATGCAAAAGGCGCGCTCGGCATTGCTCAGCAGGCATTCAATCAAGGTGTCGATCTCAAGGTATTGATGAAGATGGTGATCGAAATGATCCACGCACTCATCTTGATTCAAGTCGGAGTTGAAAAGCCCGAAACCCACTTCAATGACGATGAGCTTGAGCAGATTTCAAAATTGCAAAACCTTCGACCTCTTGAAGAAAATGAACTGATTTTTCAAGTGTTTCATCATGGTTTGGACATGCTTTCAAAGGCTGCCCAACCGAAACTGATTTTCGATCTTTTAGTCGTGAAGACCGCTCTTGCAGAAGGACTGATCAAAGTCAGTGTAGATCAAGATGATGAGAGTGATTACGGCGTGAACGAAGACGCTGATGATGACGAAGATCTCAAAAAAAGAGCCCCGATGAATTCCGATCGGGGGGCTCCCCGGCCAAGCGCGCCCGAGGAAGTAAGACCAGCGGTTTTTCAATCCAATCAGGCGCCAACTGCAAAGCAAGCGATAGTGCAGACATCGGTCAGTACTCCTAGATCAGTTGAGGTATCCACACCGGTTTCGCCCGAGAAGCCTCCGGCAAAAGAATTGTTCGGTGGCATGAAGTTCGGCGAAAAGAGAGCTGTTGAGCAATCATCAGAAGTGAATGTTTCGACGCCTGTATTAAAGAGCAATCGCCCAAAAACATGGGAAGGTTTTATCGAGTTTTGTTTTGAAGTAAAGCCAGTACTTGCTTTCATTCTTGAGTCGGTGGTCGAATGGAGTATTCCTGAAAAAGACAGCGACAATCTAAAGCTCGGATTTAGGGAGAGAGATCAATCAAAAGCCGAACAGCTTCAGTTGAAGGCCTTTCGTGATCAGTTTGCACAGTTGATCGAAGGTCACTTTGGAACCAAGTCGACAATTGAGATATTTTTCTCAAAAAACCAGGGTGAGAGCATGGCCGAGAAGGGTATTCGTCTTAAGCGAGAGGCTCGTGACGAAAAAATGAATAGCATTCTTTCCAATCGCATCGTTCAAGAGGCTAAAGCCCTTTTTGGCGGCGAACTACATATAGAATTGAGTGATAAAGACAAATGAACCCACTTTCAAAATTGATCTTCGAATTGTCCAAGCTTCCAGGTATCGGTGAAAAGTCGGCAACTCGCATGGCTTATTTCATTCTTGACCAGGGCGCTGATTATGCCGAATCACTGGCATCGGCGTTAGTCAATGCAAAGCAAAAGTTACGTTACTGCAGTGAATGCTTCAGTTTCTCAGAAAATGAACTCTGCGAGATTTGTGAAGATCAAAAGCGTGATCATCAACAGATTTGTGTAGTGGAGCGGCCGAGTGATGTGACTCCGATTGAGAAAACCGGGTCCTATCGAGGTTTGTACCATGTGCTTCATGGTCTTCTTTCGCCTCTTGATGGAGTGGGTCCTGATGATATTAAGATCAAGGAATTGCTGATGAGGCTCAAAGCAAAAGATGTAACCGAGATTATTTTCGTACTAAACCCATCTGTTGAGGGTGAGGCCACCGGAATGTATCTATCACGATTGCTGAAGCCGATCGGAATCAAGGTTTCTCAGGTTGCATATGGCATCCCGTTTGGTGGTACAATCGAGTTCACTGATCGCCAGACGCTAGTGAAGGCTCTGGAAAACCGCACGGAAATGTATAAATGAGCTTCGTAAATTCTGTTACCAAGGAAGTGAACTGTAAGATTGTTTATGTGGGCACCGGATTATCTGGAAAAACCACGAATATTCAGTTTATTTACGAGAATACGCGTTCAGACCATGCGGGAAAACTGGTCAGCCTGAGTACTGAGAATGAGCGCACGCTCTTTTTTGATTTTCTACCGTTATCGGTGGGTGAAGTCAGAGGATACAAAACTCGATTTCACCTCTATTCAATCCCCGGACAGATTTTTTATGAAGCATCACGTGATTTCATCTTAAAGGGTGTCGATGGGGTGGTTTTTGTAGTTGATTCTGCGCGTGAACGCATGGAAGAAAACATTGAAGCATGGGAACAGTTTCAGGCGGCACTGATTAGACAGGGCTATGATCTGGCCCGAATGCCCATTGTTTTTCAATATAACAAGCGAGATTTACCTCGTGCGGCAAGTATCCAAGAATTAGAAAAAACATTTAACCCCACAAAAAGGCCGTATTTTGAAGCTATTTCAAATCAGGGAAAAGGGGTAATGGAAACATTAGAAAATATTAGCCAAATGGTCATCGATGCATTAAGAGGTTTAAGGGGAAATTAAAATACTAGGTTATAGCAACTGGGATGAGGGGGAGCTCAACATGCGTAAATCTGATTTGGTTAAATTCAAAAAGATTTTCATCGAACAACGCGAACAACTTTTAATGAATTTTTCAGTTCTGGATTCCCACCTTATGGTGAATCCGGAAGATAAAGACGAAGTTGATCAAGCCAATGCTGATATTGAGCAAAGCATTCACATGCAATTGAAGAATCGTGAAAACATGACTCTTCAGAAGGTGAATGATGCGCTCAGAAAAATCGAAGATGGTTCATACGGTGAGTGTGAATCTTGCGGTGAGCATATTGAGATTCGCCGTCTTCAGGCTCGTCCTACCGCAAATATGTGCATCTCTTGCAAAGAAGAAGAAGAAAAACAATCAGCATCCATGGTGCTTGGTGGTCGTTTCCACTTTGTTCACTAATTTTTAAAATCTGAAATATAAATGCCCTGACTTCCAGCTTTCTTCCTGAAAACCGGAAGTCAAGGCTACGATGGTACCCGGGGATCCATCTCAATTCCTTTGAGAGAGTGAAAACAAACATCTTGTTCATTTTCAGATTCAGCAAATCATCCTGATTTGCCCTTGAGTGTGCCGGGAGAAACACACTTCAAATCCAACGGGGGGTGTCTGGGGGTCAAGCGATGCGAAGATGTCCTTTTGATCCAAGACTTTTGGATCTACGGCCATCAGCAGAGCGGGATTCATTCATCTCTTCTGACTCTTTGCATGATATGCAAAGGGTAGCAGTTGGACGAACTTCAAGTCTTGAGAGCTCGATATCTTCTTCACAGCACTCACATGTGCCGAAGGTTCCAGCTTGGATTTTCATCAAAGCTTCATCGATCTTTTTTAGGTAGAGAGCTTCGCGACTACGAAGTCGCATTTTCATTCCTTGCTCAAGAGTTGCACTGGAAAGATCTGATTCATCCGAAAGGTCTTCGCTCTTGAGTGTGAAATCTTCATTCATCAATTTGTAAGAGTAGAGCAAGCCGGCTTTTTGATCTTCGAACAACTTCTTAAATTTCATCATGGTCTCTTGCTTCATGGGGTTACTCCTTCTATTGATGATTGCAGTGATTCCATCCTGAAATTTCTGCTTTCGTTTGAACCCAATCCTTGGGTTCTGATTAATTCTTTTGCGGGGGTTCATCTTGAATCACCCACGCCTAACTATGTAGCGAGAGCTGTGCCAAGTTTAGAAAGTAGTGGTTTAGAAATGCGATGCCGTAACCCATTGAAAACACGAAACTTAAAGCAGTGCGTTGATTACACTAAATTAATTTACTAAAACAGTGTCATTCTGCACCGGTAAATTGTACCTGACTTCAATGGGTTAGATTTAAAAAAACGTAAAAATTTCAAGAAGATAACATGGTGTCAAAGACGACAGTGTCACTAAGAACTGGAAAAACACTCAGGTTTCTGATATAGTCGTTTGCTCTATGGCAAGAACGAATAAGCCTCAATTAAGCCTCGATACTATTTTTTTTGTGACACCTGAGCAGAAATTGCTTCGGTTTCTCATTACTGAACCAACCACGGCGTTTACACCACGCGTTCTTTCATCAAAGTTAAAAGGTGTTCGTGGTTTGGGGGGAGTGGAAGGAATTACCAAAATATTGAAGTCTCTGCAGGAGCTTGGTTTGGTGATCTTCTTGAATAACAATCGAGAAGTTTGTCTTCAAAATGACCATCCTTCGATTCAATTGTTGAAAACATTCTGCGCGATCTCTGATCTTGAGGGTTTGAAGCAAATGATTGAACCGATGTCTACCAAAGGGGTTTTGTTCGGTAGTCGTGCAACGGGTAAATCACGCACAGACAGCAACTACAATCTTCTCGTGGTTTCAGAGACTCCGGAAGAAATTAAAAAAGTAACCTCTCGTCATCCGTTGGGCAAAAAATTAGAACCGATGGTTTTAACGCCAGATGAGTTCAATTCTACCTCGACTAAAAACAAAGATCTTTCCAAACAGTTCGATGATGGAATTCATCTTTGGGGATCGGCTTGGTAGGTCCATTCATGAAAAAGGCACTCTACTTCTTTATTACGATTTTTGTGGTGATCATATTAGATCAATGGACAAAACTTCTGGTTTTATCTAAGTTTGAATATGGTGAATCGGTTCAGGTGATCATGGACTATTTCAGCCTGACCTATGTTCGAAACACAGGTGCAGCTTTTGGATTCATGGCTTCTGCCAATCCTGCTTTTCGTGTTCCATTCTTTTTAGCGGTACCGATCATTGCTATGGTGATTCTCGGATTTTTATATCGTGATCTACCAAAAGAGTCTCGTTGGCGGTCATTGGCTCTAGGGCTTGTTACCGGGGGCGCTGTTGGGAATCTTATTGACCGGGTGCGACTCGGTTACGTAGTTGATTTCCTCGATTTCCACTACAAAAACGCCTATTACTTCCCTGCTTTCAACGTCGCTGATTCCGCGATTTGTGTTGGAGTTGCGATCCTTCTGTTGTCTACTATGGAAAAGACCAGCAAGAAGGAAAACTCTGGAAATGTATCCAACGCTACTTGAACTGAACCTCGGTTTTATCAAGATCCCACTCCATACATACGGCCTGATGATTGCCATCGGATTTTTAACGGCAATTTCATTTGTAAGAAAACTTGCCGCAAGAAATAAAGTAAATCCTGATCTTGTTTCAGATCTTTCATTTTGGCTTCTGATGTACGGTTTCGTTGGTGCTCGTATTCTATTCGTGATCACCCGCTTGGACTACTTCATGCAAAACCCCCTCGACATCATCAAGGTGTGGGAAGGTGGTCTGGTTTTCTTTGGCGGTTTGATTGCCTCTACCGCTTATTCGGTTTTTTTCTTCTATAAACACAAGCTTTCGCCATGGACGATGATTGATATTCTTTCTCCGGGCGTTGTCATCGCACATGCGTTTGGTCGTATCGGATGTTTGGGTGCTGGTTGTTGCTATGGAAGTCCAACGAATTTACCCTGGGGAATCAAACTGAATTCAGAATTGGTAGACATCAGCCTTAGAGCTGTTCCACTGCATCCGACCCAGCTTTATGAATCGGCATCATTATTTATTCTCTTTGCAGGTCTAGCGTATATCGGCAAACACAAAAAGTTTGCAGGTCAAGTTGGGCTCACTTACTTCATGGTGTACCCGATCATTCGAAGTATTATTGAAATTTTCCGTGGTGATTCGATTCGTGGGTTCTTGATTGATGGCATTCTTTCAACCAGCCAGTTCATATCAATATTAGTGTTTATCACCGCCGCACTTGTTCTTAATTATCGACTAAACAAATCAGGAGCGCATGCGAAACGCTAGGCGTATTCGACTGGCTTTTTGTTTTATCACTTTCTTTATGGCTCAGCTTGCCGTATCGGCAGAGCGCATTGTTACTCTGAACCCAATGGTTTCAGAATGGGTTGCTGAGATTTTAGGAAATGAAAAAGGGCTGAAAAAAATAATCGGCGCTTCTGAATATTCACACTATCCCCAACTCATGAAGGCAGTCCCAACGGTCGGACCTTATCCGAATCTAGAAGTTGAGAAAATTTTGTCTTTACATCCAGACCTGGTAATTGGTTCTGTCGAGTACAATCGCTTTGAACAGGTTGAAAAACTAAAAAAACTTAAATTGAATGTGGTGATTCTACCAAAAGAGAACTTCAAAAAGATGAACGAATGGATCATCGAACTCGGGAATGTACTGGGTGAGCCTGCAAAGGGAATAAAGCTGGCTAATGATTGGGACGAGCGGCTGAAAAAACTCAAAAGCATAAAATCAAAAAAGAAAGTATTTTTACAAATACAATTTCAACCACTCATTACAGTGGGTTCGGACAGTTTTCTAAATGATGTCTTTTCACGCATTGGCTACGAAAACGTGTTTCAATCGTTAAAGCAATCGTACCCAAAAGTTTCTAAGGAAGCCGTGTTTGAAAAAAACCCTGATGAGGTTTTTGTTTTTGAAATGATTCAAAATCAAGAAGATCTGGGCAGAATGAAAGAGATCTGGAAAAAAAGCAGAGTCACTATATTGAATGGCGATGATTTTGCACGTTGTTCATTAAGATTGATTTCAGCTGCTGAAAGGATGATGAAGGGTGAGTAAATATAAAACGATACTTGTTTTACTTATTGCGGTTTTACTCGAACTGTTTCTTAGGCTTGATTTTAAAAATGCTTCATTGATTTTAATGGAGCTACGAGTTCCACGTCTGATCTTGGCTTTTTCGATAGGTAGTGCACTTGCACTTTCAGGCTCGGTTATGCAAACAGTTTTGAATAACCCGCTTGCAGAACCATATACACTTGGGATCGCCTCTGGGGCGGCACTGGGTGCTGCTGTTTTCAATTCTTTCGGATTTCATATCGGCTTATTCGGACTCAATGCAGGTGCGGTAATTGGCGCAGTACTGGTGTTGATTTTGATTCTACGGGTGATCATGAAGAATGATCTTCGATTTGATTCGGTCATTTTATTGGGTGTGATGATCAGTATGTTTTGTTCGAGTTTGCTGGCGATATGGATGGCTTTAGCTGATCCGCACGGAGTTCAAACGATCACATTTTGGCTGTTGGGTGATTTATCCAGGGTTGGTTTGAAAACAGCAATTGCCCTTTTTGTAGTCTCGATATCATTTTTTGCTTATTTTCAGATGTTTTCAAAAAAATTAGACGGCTTTTTATTTGGTGAAGCGATGGTAGAGGGTTTTGGAGTTTCCAAAAAAGATACCCAAAAAATCGCAGTGATTCTTGTTTCTATTCTGGTCGGATTTTGTGTGAGTGCAGCTGGAATGATCGGATTTGTCGGATTAATGGTTCCACATCTGGTACGTAAGAAAATGGGGACATCGATTCATTCAAAAATACTTCCGTATGTATTCGTTTGGGGTGGGATTGCATTAGTATTGAGTGATGCGGTTGCACATGCGGTTTCGTATCCACTTGAGCTACCAGTCGGAGCGATTACAGCACTTATTGGCGCTCCAGTATTTATTTATCTTTTTATTTATCGCAAATTCAGTCGAGGCTCTGAAACATGATCTCATTGAGAAAAATAATTGTTAAATCAGCAAATGGAAAAATTCTGGTCAGAGAGGCTTCGATGGAGCTTGAGCCCAAAAAAGTGATCGGAGTTTATGGTCCGAATGGGTCCGGCAAAACGAGTTTTTTGAAAGCCATTGCCTGGAAAAATCAAAATCTAAATATTTCTGGAGAAAGCTGGATTGATGGAAATCCCATTTTTCTTAGTTCGACATCGGCATCTATAAAGGCTAAAAAAATATTATATCTTGGAAGCGATTTCCAGTCGGCATTCCAGGTGTCGGTTCGAGAGTTGATGGAGCTTGCGAAAAATGCAAACCCAGATTCAATAGAATCTATAGCCGAAATCATAGAGAGATTTGATATTTCATCTTTAATTAATCGTATTTTTGATGAAATGAGTGATGGCGAAAAACAAAGGGTGATGATTGCTCGAGGCGTACTACAATCACCCAAATGGCTTATTTTAGATGAGACTTTTTCAAAAATAGATCTTGATCATTCATTTCATCTGGTAAGTTCTCTTAGAGAGTCGATCAAAAAGGGGATGGGTATCATTATCGCTTCCCATGATTTAAATCTCTTATCTGAACTTTCAGATGAATTGTGGTTCATTAAAGATGGCAAAATCACTACTTCAGGCACTGTTGAACAAGTGCTGACCAGTGAGAACTTGAATGAACTTTACCCGAACAGAATGGTCCATGTGGTAAGAAGTCCAGATAATGGAAAAAAGAAAGTCATTTACTAGGTATATGAAAACCATTTTTTTTATAGTGATAAGCGTTGGTTTGTTTCAGCAGTCTGCAGCGGCATATGAATTTAAAGCCTTGAGTGTACCCGGTTATTCTAAAACTTGGTTGATGATCAAGTCTGAATCGGCACCGATCACATCGATTACTAAAATTCGACTTCACCTGCATGGTTGGACTCAAGATCCTGTTAGCGGAAAGCCCTTCAATGATCTTTTTGATTTTTCATGGAGGGATGCTTCAATCATGCCTTCTGATCTTGATATGAAAACTTTAATTGAAGGTTATGGCATGCAACGGGAAGTGGATGCTTTTATTGATACGGCAATACTCGTTCCAATATCAAGGGGGCACTGTGACCAATACCCAGAATTAATGAATGATTTTGATATAACCTTTTCAAAAGTGATCAGCGCCTTTGGCTTCAATTCAGTTTTTGTACGTTTAGATCATGTCAGTGCGCATAGCGGAGGGGGTGAATATCTTTCTCGCTTGATCACTTCAAATCCTCGATCGAGTTTTTTTCAGCAACTTAAAAAGGCAACATTTTATGATGCGATCTATTCAGAGAGTGCAAAGAAAAGGTTGAGTCAGTGGTTAAATGAGGTTGTGCCTAGCCCTTCTAGAAGCTTAGAAGTAATCAATGTTCCAAATGGATCACCTTCTGTTTTTGGTGCATCGCTCTTTGATTCGGTTAAGGCAAGTGAGACCAAAAAAACAGTAGCGATAGATTCTACCACTGTACGTTGTCGTGAAAAGATTCATCAAGCCGGTAATTCGCTACAGATTATTGAAGAAAACCATAAACCCACTTTGCTTGATCATTGGACTTTGGTTAAAGCGTTATGGCTATTTACTTGCAACCCTGACCCTAAAAGAACACCGTCGTCGAAAAAGAATTCACGCTGATCATCGAATCGTTTTCATTGGTTTGAAGTGCGCGGGAAAGAGCAAAGTCAAAGTTGATTTTGGGTCCGATCCAACCGACGCTGATCCCAAAACCGTTTCCACGTGTTTTGAGATATGGAATCTCAGCATCCTGGTACTTTCCAAATCTTAAGAAAAAATCTGCCAATAAACCAAATTCAACGCCTAAGTGATAACCTGCCTTATTGCCAGAAGAATAATCAGGACTATAAAAGGGATCGAAATAGATATTTACATTCTGTGTGGGAATGAATTTCGTGCCGAGGTAAATGGTACGGTCAAAATTACCAAGTAAGTTATCGATGACTAAAGTTCCATTAATCCAGCTGAATGGAATATAAGTCGTTGAAAAAATCATATCGGACTTCATTTTGCGAGTGGTGTCATTAATGATGAATTTCGAACCAAGCCCGATTCCGAGTTGATCAACTGCACGACGGCTGGCGCCGATGCTCACGACCCCATCACCTTCTCGTTTTGTATAGCCGATCCCGCCTTGAAAAAGTTCCGTTCGGGAGTCTTGAACCGAGACGTTGTAATTTCGACCGCTGGGTTTGACCGATGTATAACTGCCGCTCAAACTGTAAACAGGTGAAAATGATGCATAAGACGGATTTAAATAGATCGTGTCATTCAGAAGGGGGGTAGCGCGACCCGCACCACCCAGACCCAGAGTTCTCGGACTGTGAAACTCAACTGCGCTGGCTGATTGATTGGAAATAGAGCTCAAAAGCGCAAGAATGGTCAAAATTGTTCGATTCATTGCTTTTTAGGTTAGCCTGAATAAGGTATCTTTCCAATATGAAAGCCGTTATTCCAGCAGCAGGTTTGGGAACCCGATTCCTTCCAATTACTAAGTCCATTCCTAAAGAGATGATCCCGATCATCGATAAGCCAATGATTCATTACATCATTGATGAGGCCGTTCAAAGCGGTATCCATGACATCGTTTTGATTACCGCTCATGGTAAAGAGGCTATTCAGAATTTTTTCACCCGAAATCACGAGCTTGAAGATCGATTGGCAGGTGCAGGTAAGGAAGAATGGGCCAAAGACATTCGTAGAATTGCAGAAAGCTGTAATATCATTCCGGTGATTCAAGAATCACCTGCTGGTCTTGGCCATGCTGTGGGATGTGCCAAAGATGTAGTCGGAAATGAAACATTTGCCGTGTTACTTGGTGACGACATGATCGATACCTCGCCTTATTCAGGTGTTGCAGCATGTACAAAACAGTTGATCGACATTCAGCGCTCGAATGGTATGAGCGTAGTGGGTGTGATGGAAGTGCCCGAGCTGGATGTTGTCAAATACGGCATTGTCAGTGGAAGCAAAATTTCAGAAAAAACCTTCAGAGTTGAACAAATTGTTGAAAAGCCTTCGGTAAAAGATTCACCAGGCAGACATGCGATTCCTGGACGATACGTCGTTGACCCTGTGATTTTCAAATACATCTCTGAAACTAAACCAGGTAAAAACGGAGAAATTCAATTCACTGACTCACTTCTAAAGCTTTCCTTGAATGAAGGCTTGCTTGCACACGAGTTTATCGGTGATCGATATGATACGGGTGACCGAATCGGATATCTTGATGCAACCTTAACTTTTGGACTTCGCAGGCCCGATCTTCGTGATGGCTTGATTAACCTGATGAAAAAACATCTAAAAGACTAATCATGTTTTTAAAGATCGCCATTCCAAGACCCCTTGATCGCTTGTTTGATTATGCTTATTCAAACGAAGAGTTCGGAGAGGTTTGTATTGGCGACTGGGTGGTGGTTCCTTTTGGGCGTTCAAAACTAACGGGTTGTGTGATTGAGATATCAGAAGAGAAGCCTACCTTACCCGAGGGCGTCGAATTAAAATCAGTGATTCAGAAAATATCGTCAGATTTTTCCCTGCCTACTGAAATTGTAAAAATTTGCAAATTTGGTTCCGAGTATTATCAGTATCCGATAGGTGAAGCTTTTTTTTCTGCGATGCCGCCTTCACCCGAAAAAGATCTTTCTACCAGAAAATCAAAAGCTACCCCGACACCACCGAAGAAAATAAATTTGAATGAAGAACAAGCTGCGGCTGTAAATTCAATTGAAGAAAAATTAAATTCGGGTGCGGTTCCTGTGTTTTTACTCGAAGGGGTTACCGGAAGTGGCAAGTCTGAAGTCTACATCGAGCTTGCAAAAAAAAGGTTATCTCAGGGAAACAGTGTCCTTATTCTAGTTCCTGAAATTGCACTTACCGCCCAATTGAAAGATCGATTTGAAAAGTCGTTGGGTGAGCCCGTGGCTCTTTGGCATTCTGCTCTAGCCGAGGGGTTACGCCAGGTGCAGTGGAAAAAAATAAAGACGGGAGAAATCCGTGTAGTCATTGGTGCACGTTCTGCAGTTTTTGCGCCGATGAAAGACCTTGGTTTGATCGTTGTTGATGAAGAGCATGATCAAACTTATAAACAAGAAGAACGATTTCGCTATCAAGCTCGGGACTTAGCTGTTTATCGTGGTCATGTTCAAAAGGTTCCAATCGTGCTGGGTAGTGCGACTCCAAGCCTAGAGTCAATTCAGCGAGTGAAAGAAGGCCGTTATCAGCATCTGAAATTATTGAAGCGCTATTCGGGTCAAATGTTGCCTGAAATCAAATTGATTCACTTGAATGAAGAATTGCTGGTAGTTCATGAAAAAGTAAAAACCCCTTTTGCCGAAAAAACGATCGAAATCATGCAGCAGACGATTGATCGGGGTGAACAGATCATTGTTTACTTGAATCGACGTGGCTTTTCGCAGTTCATTCTTTGCCAGGATTGCGGGTGGATCAAAGAGTGCCCACAATGCTCAATTACCCTGACTCATTATCAGCGGAAAAATGAGTTAAAGTGCCATATTTGCGGCCACCAGGAAAAAGTACCGGCGAGTTGCGAACAGTGTGGAAGTTACGGACTTCAGGGAATGGGATTCGGAACCGAGTCACTTGAAGATGAATTGAAGATATTACTGCCAGAAGCAAAAGTGCTTCGACTTGACCGTGACCAGATTACCTCCCAAAAAAGATTGGAAGAAACTTTAGATGGATTCAGGCGAGGTGACGCCAATATTTTGATTGGTACGCAGATGCTGGTCAAAGGACATGACTTTGCAAAAGTAACTTGCGTCGTTGTTGTTTCTGCCGACATGTTGCTTCGATGGCCCGACTTCAGAGCTACTGAACGAGCCTTGCAAACACTGATTCAGGTTGCGGGTCGTGCAGGACGTGCTGAATTGCCCGGGCAAGTTTTGATTCAAGGGTATGATCTTGAGCACCCAGTGATCAAGGTTCTTCGAGGTGAGGAATCGCAGGAGCAATTCATCGAAGATGAACTCATGATGAGGAAAGAGCTGCATTATCCTCCATTTTCAAGATTTGTAAGATTTAGATTTTTCGGAAAAAATGAATTCGAACTCAGAAAAAAAATCGAGCGCATGATTGAGTATCTCTCTGGTGAGTCAGAAACCGAACGCTCTCGTCTAATGGGTCCGTCGGAAGCGCTGTTGTTCAAGGCGAATAATGACTATCGATTTGATCTTTATTTCAAAGCACCAACAATTGACGCTTTGATGAAACTGTCAAAAAAATTGAAATCCATGGCACAAATTGAAGAAATTGAGCTAGTAGTGGACGTAGACCCATATACCTCATAAAATATAAGTGTGAGCGATAATACACTTTCCATGCGGGCTAGGCGTAAATATAAAGCGCAGGTTGAAAAAGCCGCGCGTGAAAACCATATGGCACGCTTCAATAAACGTATGGAGCTGGTTAAACTGGGTGTTGTATCACAAAATAGCAAAAACTATCGCCAAGCATTGCAATGTTATCTTTCATATTTGGAAAGTCTTCAACGTAGTAAAGGTGGAAGTGACCTTAATCCCCGTGCTTTTGATCCGAAATCAGACTCTGCTGAATTGTTGATGTTAACCGGCGTTTATTGGGACCTGGCAAAGATTTATGACAAATTCAAAGGTAAGGACAAAGCCAAGGTTAAATATTATCTCGATAAATTTGTTATTTTTTCCAAAGGAACCAATTACGAACGTTTGAGTCGAGAGATGCTGAGAAAATTTCTGACTTACGACACCCCTCGCAATAGACCACTTTTTAAGGAATCATATGTGACCCTCGGGGGTGGAAAGTGTTTCATCGCCACGGCGGTCGAAGAGCATTGCGAAGATGGAGTGGTGATTACCTTAAAACGATTCCGTGACGAAGTGTTGGCCAGGAACCACTTCGGAAGAAAGTTCATCTCGATTTATTATAAAATCAGTCCAAGTATTGCCGTTTTTCTGATTCGATCAGACTCAAAATTTCAGAAAATAGTAGCCAATTTACTTGGAAAAATTGCTAATGCAATATCGTTCCAATTCTTTCGGGATGAAAAGTAAACGTCTTTTGATCAAAGTCCATCCATACTGAAAGCCAGATCACGACCGCATTTCCTTTGATGTATTCAAAAGGAACAAAGCCCCAAAAACGGCTGTCTTTGGAGTTATCGCGGTTATCGCCCATGACGAAATACTTGCCCTCAGGTACTTTGATTTCAGGCATATCGACTGAGTAGAAGCTTTGTGAGTCAACCATGATTGTGCCGGTTGTTTTATCGAATTTATCTTCAAATACTTTCATACGATCACGAGGATATTCGCTTGAAGAGTCCTGAAGTGAGGTGAAGATCTTGTCGAGTTTGTCGTTAGATACAGGGGTACGATCGTATGGTTTTCCATTGATGTAGACCAGCTTGTTTCTCATCTCAACGGTATCGCCAGGGATCGCCACAATGCGTTTAATGAAGTAGATTTCAGGGTCTTCAGGATACTTGAAGACAATAATATCGCCTCGAGCGGGCTCTTTTGTACGGAAAAAGTAAAGTGGCTTGTCCATGACCCATTCGGTAAAAGGCACACGCAGGCCGTAAGCGAGTTTGTTCACGAAGATCTGGTCACCCACGAGAAGGGTAGGGATCATGGAACCAGAGGGGATTTTGAAGGCTTCAATGAAGCTGGAGCGAATGACCAGAACCAGCAATAACGCTGAGCCGAGAGAAACAAAATTGTCCCAGAGTGATTTCTGCCAAGACTGTTTTGATGCGGGTTGGTTCTTGTTTTCTTCCTTGGATTCTTCTGACATAATGGAAATACTTTAAACTCCTTTTCATGCAAATACTAGCACGATACCTCGGTATGACTTTTTTTAAAAACCTCATGCTTTCCCTCTTCGGGTTAGCAGGGCTTTTCTTTTTTCAAAATATCGTGACCCAGCTCAACGAGTTCAGTTTCAATCATTTACTGATTTATAGTCTCTATGACCTGCCTCGCATGTTGGTGATGGTGGCTCCCCCCGCAACGCTAATTGCCACCGTACTTACTTTTTCAACCTTGAGTCGAACCAATGAATTGATCGCATGCCATTCCATTGGCATTAGTCTGATGCAGATGCTTGGCGTTTTGTTTCCGATCATTTTCGTGCTTTGCTGTATATCTCTCGTTGTACAAGACCGCGTTTTGCCGGTATTTCATGAGAAAAAAAGCCTATACTATTGGCGTGAAATCAAAAAGAAGCAGGACTTCTTCCTCGACGTCAAGCAAGACAAAATCTGGTATCGATCTAACAATTTGATTTATAATCTGCAGACGTTTGACCCGAAGTTGGATCGAATTCTCGGAATCGGTGTTTACGTTTTCTCTCCACAGTTTGACTTGGTTGAATTTTTACAGGCCGAAACGGCGACTTATAATGGTAAAGAGTGGGAAATGACCCAAGGTAAAACAACCCGGTTTGACCCAAAAACCGGATTTCCCATTGTTGAGCCCTTCAAGTCTCACGCACTTAAAATCAAGGAAACCCCCAAGGATTTCAAAGTCATCGAAAAAGAAGTCGATCGCCTCAGAATCAAGGACCTGATTCGATTCATTGAACGAAATAAAAAAAGCGGAATTGATTCTAAAGTCATGGAGGTAAAGCTTCACTCTAGATTTAGTTTAAGCTTTATCCCGCTGATCATGTGTTTGCTCGCCTTGCCGTTTTCCGTAAGTCGTAACCGAGAAGGCAGGCTTGGACGAGATCTGACCATGGCCTTGGTCATTACTTTCTTTTACTGGTTGAGTTACTCGATTTGTCTTTCATTGGGTCAAAATGGTATGATTACTCCGATTTTGGCTGCATGGTTACCATCCATGGTATTTGGTGCCCTTGCAGCAGTGCTGTTGAAGCGGATGGCATGAGGAAGGATATTCAAAATGGCGAAGTTGAAAATCTACACATTTCCCGACATGGTGCTTGCGCAAAAGGCGCTTCCCATTGCTCGAGTTGATCATTCTTACTTCAAGATTGCCGATGATATGCTTGAGACGATGTACGATGCGCCAGGAATTGGTCTTGCCGCCAATCAAGTTGGATTACTCGAACGCCTTGTGGTGATTGATGTTGATTATTCACCCGATGATGAAGATGAAGAAATTAATCCTGATCAAGAGATGGTAAAGAAGAATCCGATCATCCTGATCAATCCAGAAATCATTTATCGGGAAGGTGCAACGGTTACCAGAGAAGGTTGCTTATCTGTTCCTGATTTCAGGTCTGAAGTGAAGCGCGCTGAAAAAATCAAAGTCAAATATCAGAATGTAGATGGGCTTCAAAAAGAATTGAGCGCAGAGGGACTTCTCTCGGTTTGTGTTCAACATGAATTGGATCACCTTGAAGGGACTTTGTTCATTGATCGTTTAAGCCAGCTGAAAAAAGATTTTGCCAAGAAGAAACTGATCAAAACGCGAAGAGAGAGAGAACGATGAAATTAAAAGTGGTTTTCATGGGAACTCCGGATTTTGCTGTTCCGACATTGAAGCGTTTATTGCAAGAAACAGAAGTAGTGGCGGTATACACTCAACCGGACAAACCGGTAGGGAGAGGACTTCAGATGCAGCCCTCGCCGGTAAAAAAAGTTGCACTTGAGGCTGGCGTTCCCGTCTTCACACCTGAAAAGGTTTCGTTACCAGAAGAAGTTGAAAAACTGAAATCATATGAAGCCGATTTCTTTGTGATCGTCGCATATGGACAGATTTTGAAATTATCAGTGATTGAAGCTCCAAAATACGGATGCATTAACATTCACTCTTCACTTTTACCGCGCTGGAGGGGGGCTGCCCCGATTCACTGCTCATTACTTGCAGGTGATGAAGAAACCGGCATCACCACCATGAAAATTGTGCCTAAGCTTGATGCTGGCGATATGTTGATGCAAGCAAAAACCAAAATTACCGATAACGATACCGCCGAATCGCTTCATGACCGATTAAGTGTGATGGGCGCTGATCTGATCATGCCTACTTTGAATGGTATGGTAGATGGCACAATCAAGCCGGTCGTCCAGGACGAATCAAAAGTAACTTATGCTCATAAGTTGACTAAGGAAATGGAAGCGATCTCACCAATGAAATCGGTTCGTGAAATTGACTTGCAAGTGAGGGGTTTAAACCCCTGGCCTGGAACCAGAATTGAAACAACAGCGGGATTAAAAATAAAAATTAAAACAGGCAAACCATCAGAGAAGAAAAATGTCGGCAAAACAGGTGAGCTGGTGGTGCAAGGAAATGCACTTCTGCTTCAATGCGCTGATGGCGCATTTGAGATTACTGCGCTTCAGGAAGAAGGAAAAAAAGCGGTGCCGACTTCCGATTTTTTGAACGGCATTAAAAACCGAAATATTCCGTTTCCGCAAGAGGTCAAAACATGATTGCTCCTTCAATTCTTTCTGCTGATTTCACCATTCTTGGAAAAGAAGTTACTGATGTTGAAAATGCTGGAGCTAAGTTGATCCATGTTGATGTCATGGATGGACATTTTGTTCCGAATTTGACCATTGGGCCTCTGGTTGTGAAGGCATTGCGTTCTAAAACGAAGATGATACTGGATTGTCATTTGATGGTGAATGAACCTGAAAAAATGATTCCATGGTTTGCTGAAGCGGGCGCTGATTGGATCACTTTTCATGATGAAGCGGCTGCAAATGCTGAAATGCTGATCGATCAGATTCATGCGCTTGGTAAAAAAGCGGGGATTTCCATCAAGCCAGGTACACCGATTGAAATGATTGAGCCTCTTCTGTCAAAACTCGACTTGGTTCTGGTCATGAGTGTTGAACCAGGTTTTGGGGGGCAAAAATTCATGCCATCATCATTGAACAAATGTCGATGGCTTTCAAAACAGAAAAAAGAACAAAACCTTGGTTTTCTGATTTCAATTGATGGTGGAATTAATCTGGAGACCATCAAAGATGCAAAAAAATCAGGCGCAGAGATATTCGTGGCCGGCTCAGCTGTTTTCGGCTCAGCTGACCGTAATCAAGCAATTCAACAACTCGAACAGGCAGCAAAATAATCATGGCATTGGAAATTGGAAAAAATAAACTCACTCTTGAACAGGTTCAACAAGTTGCGCTTAAGAACGAAAAAGTCAAACTCGCCCCTATAGCGAAGAAGAAGATCAAAATTGCTCATGAATTTTTGAAAAAGAAGTCGGATTCAGGCGAAGTGATCTACGGCGTGAATACCGGTTTTGGTATTTTATCGAATGTGAAGGTTGAGGCAAAAGATCTTGCTCAACTACAATTGAACCTTCTAAGGTCACATGCTGTTGGTACCGGTGAGCCTCTATCTCGCGAAAAAGTGAGAGCAATGGTACTTCTCCGTGCGGCAAACCTTACTCAAGGACACTCTGGAGTCAGTGTGCGAGTTGTTGAAGGCCTGATTGATCTATTGAATCATGACATTACACCATGGATTCCCGAACAGGGAAGTGTGGGTGCGAGTGGTGATCTTTCTCCCTTAGCCCATCTTGCCCTTGTCTTGATTGGTGAGGGAAAAGCGTATGTGAATGGAAAACTGGTTTCAGGTAAAAAAGCACTAGAAATAAAAAAATTAAAACCGGTTTCACTCGGACCCAAAGAGGGACTTGCGTTGATCAATGGTACGCAATTCATGGCAGCACTTGCTGTATTTGCAGTTTTAGAATCAGAACGACTTTTCAGAGTGGCAAGCATTTCAAGTGCGATGACGCTTGAGGCATTGAGGGGAACAAGCACCGCGTTTGATGAGAAGATCCATGCGGTGAGACCACATCCGGGTCAAATTGAAACCGCAAAAATAATGCGTGATTTATTGAACCACCCTAAAAAAAGTGAAATCGCAAAAAGCCATGTCAATTGCACTAGGGTTCAAGACCCTTATAGCCTTCGTTGTATTCCACAGGTTCATGGCGCTTCACTTGATACTATTCGTTTTGTTCGGGAAACCATTGAGCGTGAAATCAATTCAGTTACCGATAATCCACTGGTTTTCCCTAAAGAGGGAGAAGTGTTGAGTGGAGGTAATTTTCACGGGCAATATCTTGCGCTAGCAATGGACTATTTATCCATTGCCATGGCTGAAATCGGAAGCATTTCAGAACAAAGAATCGAAAAAATGATCAATCCTGCAATCTCAGATTTGCCAGCATTTCTGATGAAGAAGGCCGGAATCAACAGTGGTTTCATGATTGTTCAAGTCGCAGCCGCAAGCATTGTGAGTGAAAACAAAACCCTTTGTCATCCGGCATCTGTTGATACGATTCCAACATCGGCAGATAAGGAAGACCATGTAAGTATGGGTGCCTGGGCTTCGCGTAAGTGCCTGATGGTTGTGAAAAACGTGGAAAGAATACTAGCCATGGAACTTATGGCCGCTGCGCAAGGTATCGATTTACTTCGCCCGTTAAAATCGACTGAGAAGTTGGAAAAGATACATGCGCAGGTTCGGAAAAAAGTACCTTACTTTGAAGAAGATGCGCCGTTTTATGAATCAATTGAGGCAATCACTACTGTCATCGCTACCTTCTAGGGAGCAATAATTGGAATCAATACCAAATCAGAGCCGCAAATGAATGCCTGCTTTGAGGTTGAATTCAGAGTCGCTGGAATTATATTTCCGAGAGAACTGCAGTTATTACCGGTTTTAAAATGGTAAATTGCAGGTCGGGATATTTCACCGGAGTCTACATCTGCAAAAATCATTTCAGACGCGTTTGCATTGGTAAGAGAAGCTGGAATATATACTGTTGGGACACCCTTTTGATTTATGTCTTTCGAGACAATAGGAAAAAAGCTCTTAGCAAAGATCATTGATGGAATATAGCTATAGCGATTCAAAGAAGTTGAATGAGTCTGGTTCGAATCAGATCTGAAAAACTTCAAATCGAAGTGGGTTTGTGCATAATAGAACGATTTATTGCCATCAGTATAAGCACCGGAAACCTGTATCAAAGAGTCCAAAGTGCCGTCACGCCTTAAGATAAAATCGGTATTGGTTTTAGCAATTGATGAATCGATCCCGGTAGCGCGCATGTTTCCCGGGGTGGATGCACCGGACATGATGATGGTATTGGTATCAGACCCATCTAAATTCAGTAATTTGTTGGACCCATCCAATCCGATCAGCATTCTATAATCATTCGAACTGATCAAGGTTTTGTTTTTATTCAGATCAATCATGAAATATTGTGAAAAATAGCTGGTTCCTTTTACGATCAAAACTTGATCATTAGGAAGAATCTGTAAGGGGAGTTCATCATCTTCTAGTTTGATGGAGTGAATTTCCGAATCCCAAGCCTGGTAAATTCTTGGCATTTTAATGTCTGTGGCTTTTGGGTTCCAAGGATCAAAGGGTGGCTTTTCTGATTCAGGGGTATAGCCAATTGAAACCCATACCAGGGAGTCACCATGAATCGTATTTTTCCAGATGAAGTTTTCATTTAATACGGTTGTTTCCGTGCCAATTAAAAACTCTTGGATTTGATTCATTTTAGAGTCAAACTTTCTGATTTTAAACCGTGGTCTTGATTCTCCTTTTACAACAAGAGTGGTGATCAATGCGTAACGATTTTCTTCCAGTCGGTATAAATTCAATATTTTTTCAGAATCATTCAGTTGAAGATTCCCGGTTCCGATAGTGATACCGTTACGTGTGATAGCGATTTCGGCATTTCGAATTAAAAAGTACTCGAGATCGGTAGAGCGATCTGACTTGATGATAGATCGGATTGAATCGTAATTACCCGGGTTTGAAATAGTTAAAGGAATGATTTCAGAATTTGATGGAAGGGTGCTTCTGGTAATGATCCGGTTAATGGTGAAAGAGACCGGAATTTTGATCTTAGTTTCGGTTCCATCGATTTCTATGGTTTCTATTGTTGCCTGTTCGTCAAAGGTGCTTTCAGTTTGGGTTGAAATTTCAAACTGAAGCGCCAGATCAAACTCTTCATTTTCTTTTATCGAATTCAACTCAAACTTCTGATTGGCTATGGTGATCGATGTTTTTAAGTTTTTAATCCAGTTGTTTTTGAATTTAACCCGAACACTAACCAATCGGTCGGACCCGTTCCAGTTGATTTCAATTCTTGATTTTTTAGACGGCAAGATCAATGAGCGTGGCTTCACTGCTAATGCTCTTGAAATATCAAGATTTCCAAACCGTGATGTTTTAATTTCATGTGGGTGATTCACGGTATAGTTTCCAGCAACACTGGAATGGTAAAGAGTGGCAGCTTTTGTTGTACGAGTACCAAGCATTAATCTGTTTTTTGTTTCATTGGCGCTATAGCCTCGAGAAATCATTTCAGCCGCTGCCCCTGCAACATAGGGTGCTGCCATGGATGTTCCGTTTCGAAACTCATAACCGATCTGACCTGCATAGGTAACCGGCGTCTTAGTCATTGGCCAAGTGCTGAGTATTGCAATCCCCGGTGCAAGAAGATCTACCATTGAACCGTGATTTGAAAAATAGGTGAAAGATCCATCCGGACCATGTGCTCCTACGCAGATCACGTTATTATAGATGCAGGGATAAAGATTAGCCGATGTTCCATCATTTGCTGCCGATGCAACGACAACCACCCCTTTTGACTCAGCTAGCTTCATCGCTTCGTCCATTTTCTTTGAGCGAATAGATGCTGGCCAAGCAAGCGAAAGATTGATTACTTTTGCACCAGTGTTGATGGCATAAACCACACCTTTTGCCACATTTTCAGTAAGCGCAGTTCCAGCTCCGGGTTCCGTATCTTGTGGTCTGATCGGCGCATTTGGTCCGGTTTGAACCACCTTCACAGGTAAGATCAAAGCGTTTTGAGTGGCTTGCAAGGCAATGATTCCTGAAATGTGAGTACCGTGACCGTGTTGATCGCTTGTATCTTCGTTATTAGCGGTAAAGTTATAACCTTTTCCGGCGATTACTTTTTTTAGTGAAGGGTGTGAGAAGTCAATGCCCGTATCGAGAACCGCAACGATTACTTTTTCATTTACATCTGAAACCGAATCTTCCGGTAAGTGAATGTCTTCTCCCTTGATCCCCATCACGTAACCAGAGGTAAAGTGATCAATCAAGATTCGTTGAGGTTCTCCATCATTTTGAATTCCCCAGTATAAAGATGCAGCAGCGATGAATAGTTTAGAAACCATCGGTGAGGTACCTCGCTGAAATTTCATGTTGAAGAATGGTGCTGGTTGATGAAATGTCGTCTAGTGGACCGCTTCTAATGGAAGTATTGATCGAGCCAATCGTATTTGAATAATAGGTTGATCGTCCCTCTTCATCTTGAGCCCGTTCATCGCCTTTACGATAACCAGCCAGGCTCAGCTGAAAATATGAATTTTCTACGCCAACAAGTTTAATCAATAATGATAAATCCATATTTGATTGAAGTTGATGAAAGGTATGGTTTAACCAACGTATTTTTAGTTTTGCTGTATGTTCATCATGGATGTTTTTTTCAAAAATTTCTCTGTGTTTTGCAAGTTTCTCCCTTAAAGAATAGATGGTTCTCATCCAGGGGGTAATGCAACTGACGACAGTGGTGGTTCCCTTGATTGTTTCCGAAAGGCTGATGTCGTATTGATCAAAATCAAATGGCTGATTTGAAAACCCTGGCTTTGCTCCATGACTGTAGCAGAAGTCGTTGTATTCCTTTGCTCCCATCAGAGCGATCAATTGGCGTGTCGTTGACTTGGTGTCAAGATTTTCAGAATTCAAAAGTTCAATCAATCGATTAATACCTGGCTCGTATATTGATAAGTTCCAAATCAGGTTATATGCCTGAACTCGTTTTGTTTGGTTGAACGAATCAAGGTCAGTGAGTCCGCCGTTAGGTAAAAACCCCTCAACCTGGTTAGAAACTTGATCGATAAGTCTGAGGAGTTTTCGTTTTCTCATGCTCCAACCGCTATGAGTTTCTTGAATTTTAACTACTGTGTTGTTTGAGCGTTCTGAGGTGGTTTCAAT
>CALPVV020000007.1 GCA_943327105.2 Nitrosovibrio sp. Nv4 | reverse complement strand
GAAAATTGCTCCGCTCACGAACGTGACCTACATGAGCCTTCACACCATTCGACAAATTTCAGAAGGTGAAAAAAAGTGGGAAGATCTGAACTTCAAAGACATGACTAAACAAATGATCAGCTTAACCCTTCTGGACGGAGCCGTTTTGATGCCACGATCCATTTTGGTTACCGATCCACTCTTCATGAAGGGCTTTCCGAAACTGAGGAATTTCTACTACAACAAGATTCCAGTGAAAGCCGCGGCAGAGGGCGTCTATCTCGCTTCTGATTTCGGAACTCGAATCGCCATCAATTCAGCTTCGACCGAGATCATCTACAAGTGGCTGGATGCTTCTGATCAATATTTCGATACGAAATTCATTGGAAAAACTCCAACCGCTTCTCCAACACCGACTGCTGAGACAAAAGAGGACTCATGACCCTAAAAAGAAACAAACACCCATTGATCGTCGTGTTTACCGGGCTCAGTCTGTTGACTTTGACGGCAACGGCTTCTCCTATTTTCAAACCACAACAAGACTGCCTGACCAACGTACTTGAATCACTTGGAAAAAGAAAAGGCACTCAGGGCTTGAAAACAAGACATGAAGCCGCCGCTTACTATAACGATGAGCTTTTCAAGAAAGCCTCACAACTCAGTAAAGAAGACTGGTCGAAGTCGGTCGACAATGCCATCGATCAGTTTGCTGTTTATGATGGCAACCTTGATGCTGAAGCCTTCAAGAAATTCATCAAGGAAAACCCCGGTCAGCTCGGCAAAGACGAACAATTGGGCAAATACGTAAACAGCCGCTATCAAGACTTCAAACAAGCAGTGCCTCAAGCCGACCTAGAAAAAGTCGCAGCTGAATTGCCCGATGAACTGAGAAAGATCGCCAAAGAATGCGGCGAGAACAAGGTTTGCCACGAAAAGAAAATCGGTGGCTACCTCACCCGCAAACTCAACAGCACCTGTCTTGGAAAAAACAAGGCAGAGGCAGTTCGAAGCATGGTGACCGGCCTCACCCTCACCAGCGTCGGACTCTTTGGTTCGTATGCAAAAAACCCGGAAGCGGGCTACCCATTCGACATGCTTTCTTCAACCCTGTTCTGGACACCGATCATGTCTGAACTCGGTTGCCGCAACACGATTGCCAAAGGCGAGATCGGAAATAAAATCGACTTCGGCCAGATCACCCGCAAAGAGAAAATCAAAATCGGCATGAACAACTACGTCGAGTACATGATTCTCTCGCCGCTGACGAACGTAACATATGCAGGCTTTCACACCATGCAACAGGTTGCCCGAGGCGAGAAGGAATGGAAAGACGTGAACATGAAAGAGATAGGCATGCAGATCGCCAGCCTGAGCGCTTGGGACGCGATTTACCCGGTTCCCCGCATGGTAATGATCACCGACCCACTTTACATGAAGGGCTTTCCACAATTGAGAAAGCAATTTCAACGTAAAATTCCGAACAAATTCGCTTCAGAAAGCGCATACCTTGCCACCGATTTCGGCACCCGGATCGGCATCAACTTCGTGAACACGGAAATGTTCAACATGTGGTTGAAGCAGTCTGACAAGATGTGGAACACGAACTTCAATACCGTTGGCTCTCAAACCAGCAAACACTTGCCAAAAGACGCTAAAGAAAAACCGGAAACCAAGAAACCCGAAAAAGCCAAACCGGTGTACAACCCGAACAGCTGATTCAAGGCCAGATGATTCAATAAAAAAAAGGCACCGGAAGTTCCGGTGCCTTTTTTAATTTTAACTTTTAAAAGATGATTACTTCTTTTTAGCTTGTGGGTTCGGAGCCACGATCATCATCATTTTCTTACCATCGAGTTTTGCAGGAGTTTCAACGATCGCCACTTCTTTCATGCGTTCGATAATGTCTCTGCACATCTCATAGCCGGGAGCCGTGTGAGCCACTTCGCGGCCACGGAACTGAATGATGAATTTCACTTTATCGCCTTCTTCGCAGAAGCCGATCGCGTTCTTCACTTTGTAATCAAGATCATGCTCATCAGTGTTCGGGCGAAGTTGAATTTCTTTCACCTTCACTACCACTTGGTTCTTACGAGCAGTATGCTCTTTCTTCTTTTCTTCGTACTTGTATTTGCCGTAGTCGAGGATTTTACAAACAGGCGGTTTTGCACCGGCTGCAACTTCCATGAGATCAAGGCCGCGGTCGCGGGCCATGGCAAGGGCTTGAGAGGTTGGAACGATTCCAACTTGCTCACCTTTTTCATCGATCAAGCGGACTTCAGGAACGCGAATGCGCTCATTGAGTCTTACACCATCTTTATCTTCTCTATTAAAACGGTCTCCGCCTCTTGAAGGAAATGGACGGGGTCTTGGTGCGAATGGCGTGCGTGGACCGCCTCCGCCTGCTGGACTACCTGGATTTCCACCGCCTGCGGGTGGAGTGCTTGATCTAAATCCCATGTTGTTGAGTGTGTTCTCCTATGATTTGTTACACTTAAATTCAGCCCTTAGAGTTACCGGTAAGGGAGGATCGTGTCAAGGGTTGACCGAATTACCCCCCTATCCGGGTGCATTCTTTCAGGAATTCTACTGACCCTTGTTTGAGGAACCGCCATCCCCGTCCTTTTTCTCGGCCTCGGTGTAGACCTTTTTGGCGCTACTGGTGCATTTTTCACAACCATTATACAAATTCTCACACTTTTTCTCACTATTTAAAGAATCCAAAACATCCAAATTCCCTTCAGCAGTCTTGTGGTTTTTTTCCACATCTTCATTCTTTTTCAGCTTTGAAACAGCATCCAAAAGAGCCTGTAAGCTTGCCATGTTATCACTAGAACTCAAGCTACTTGAAGGCTCTGATTCTAATGTTTTAATATCTTCTTCTTTTTTAACGATCTGCGCTTTTAACTCTTTGATTTCATCACTTTTCTTTTTAACCAAAGCAGCATCTTTATTTTCATTTTTCTCTTTTTCAAGAGTTACTAATTTGGCCTCTTCATCCGTTAATTGTTTCTGCTCTTCCGTAGTTTTATTCGGTTTATTCTTGAGAGTCTTAATTGAGGCTTTAGAACTTTTTATATCAGCGTCAATTACAGCATTAGACCGATTGGTTTTTGTTTTTATTTGTGCATTCAGATCATCAATTTCTTTTTGCAAACCAGCAATTTTATCAGAACCGCCTTTAAGCGCACCTTGGCAAGTACGCACGCCGCTTGCACAAGTTCGACAATCGGTTTCCATTACACCAACATTTTCTTCATTATTGGAATCATCGCCTTTTTCAGACAATCCCTTCACATTACATTCACCGGCGATGCCGTCATATTTTGCTAAAATAGACTGGAAGTCTTTTAGCTTTTCTTTGATATCGGCTTTCTTCTCTTTTTCCTTGTCGTTGATTTCTTTCAAAATATCTTTCATGCCGCTGTCTTTAAAACTGTAAAGACCTTCAGGCAAAACACTGCCCGACAAAAGAGCCGTCAAATCTTTCGGTTGCTGATAAGGCCCCACTGAACCGTCTTTGGTTTCAAGCGGTGAAAGCGCTTCTTTTTCACCAAAATTGAGTGAATCAGGCGCCGTGATTCCAAGCGCCAGCATGCTTTTCTTCATCTCGTCATACATTGCCTTGATGCCGTTCTGACCTTGCGACAACACCTTACCCAGCGTGTTCAAATTGTTCGTGATTGCAGAATTCGATTCAGTCACTTTTTGAGTCTTCAGGGCTTTCGCCATGTCTGAATGCGCTTTTCGCTCTACACGGGCGCTTTGCATTGCTGTAATACAACCCGTGAGGCCTGTGCACGCGACATTCATGGTCAAACTGCCACCTTGAATCGGAATCGCAGTCGCTCCCTTTTCACCGGTTTGAAGTTTTTCAACCGTAGTCATGACCGAATTCAAGCACCCTTGATTGATCATTTTCTTGGCATCGTTTTTCGGACATTGAGCCATGTTTAAAACACTGTGCTGCTTGCCACCCGACAAAACCGCAATAATGTCAGTATAAGCCGAACCTGCTTTGGTGATTTGATCATTGATTTTAGAAGTCAAAACCTTGCGTTTATTCTCAATCTGCAACTTGTTTTTATTGAATTGCGATGAAGCCGACTTCAGTTGCGTGTTTTTATATTGATCGGCCTGGATAAAACATTTAGCGGCTGTTGATTGAAGCAATTGGCGAACATTGATTTTCGATTCAGCGCTGATTTCATTGATTGCACCGCCGAATTTCGATTCAATGTCTTGCCAGCTTTTCACGGTCGGAACCATCGCACCTGATGCCCCACCCTCACCTTGACCCGCGCCACCCGGTGAAGAAGCCGCCATCATTCCCATCAATGGAATCACGATTCTAGAATTGAAATCATTCGCGTACTGATTGGCCTTGTTTGCGTTGTTGGCATTTCTCAAAATGCCTTTTCCATTATTCACATACGCACTTTGCGCGAGCTTACTTTGAATGTAATTCAAGGCGCCGCAGGCACTTTGAGCGGTTTTCATGTTTCCGTTGCGATCACGCATCGGTTGCGCCTTATCGGGGCCACCGGATTGATCCATCGTCGGTTGAAAACAAGTCAGCGCCTTACCGCCCACTTCAGTGGTACCGTTGAAACAACTCCATGCTTGCTGGGTACGCGACGCTTCCAGTAAATCATTGTTCGAAGTTTCATCATTATCGATGGTGTCGATTTCGGTTTTAGCCGATGCTTCCAGCTCTTTCATTTGGGTCAAGCTTTGCTTCAGTTCGTTATTCAAACCAATCAAACCCTTGAAGCGGGCATCACCCGAACCACCGAGCTTTGGGTCACCCATCAGCACTTCATCAATTTTTTCAACCTGCTTATCGACGCTATCGGTATAGATATTCATCTGCTGATAGGTCTTTAAATTGTTATCAAGCGCGGGCTTCAACAACTGACCTGCCTGCTGAACCGCCGCCTGAAGCGCTTGCATTTGGCAATTGTAAGCGGCGACTTGTTTTTTCACTTTATCTAAATCTTCGTTGCCGCACTTAGAAAGATTTTTGAGGCACGCAATGTGTTCAGTCACGATTTTTCGGTCGTCGAAGTGTTTTGAAATTTGACCTTGATTGGGTTTGCGTTCAGGGGCTTGACTATTACCTTCTGTTATTTTGGCCTCTATCCCATATTTACCGCAACTCGGTGCTTCGGTAATCGCGGGGTCTTCACACTTGCATCCGGTCGGGGATTGGTCTTTATCGTCGCCTTTTTTTTTGAATTTATCGCGCCAGTAGTCAGCGCGGTTTTGAGCTGTGGCTTGGTCTTTCACCAAATCGCCCGTCATTCCCAGTCCCGACTTGATGAGACACGATTGCAAGTTGACCTGAAGCGGTCCGCTCAATGAAGTGAAATCAGGCGACTTCAATTCATTGAAATAAGCAGGTGCCGCGGTCGCGACCTGCTGGGCTTGAACTCCAAACGGCAAAAACACGTTTTGAATGGTGAACAAAACAACAACGAATGACGCGCTCTGATTTTTTGAACTCATATTTTCCCCTGTAGACCCTATATTCGATTTTATGGAATGTACGCCTAAATTGGTAGAGTTTTTACCTTGAAGAGTGCAAAATAAACGAATTTAGTTTAAATATCTGCGTCATGACCGACAAAAATCTCCAGTCTTTTGGCTTGAAATGAACTCCGTTTTAGGTTAAGTTCTCTGACGATCCTAAAAGCAAGATCTACTTTAGGCGGGTTCTCACAGATCCCGCCTATTTTTTTAACCGAAGCGGAAACTTGTCCGGATCGAAGGAAATCGTACGAAAATGGTCGCTAACACAACCTCAACCGCTACTATGCCAGAAGCATCAAACCAACTGCTTTCGCAGTGGCTTGATGAACAGCTTTCCAAGCTGGGCTATGAACTAGTTGCCGTGGAAGTGGTCAATCATCGTGAAAAGACCTTGCGTTTGTTCATCGACAAACCAGGTGGAATTTCAATCGAAGATTGCGTGATCGTAAACAACGAACTCGATCAACCTCTCGAAAGTAATGAACTTCTCATGGCGATCTTCAAGGGTCCTTATGAACTGGAAGTTTCCTCGCCGGGGATTGATCGTCCACTACAAAAGACAACCGACTTCGAACGTTTTGCCGGCCAAATTGGTCGTGTGCAAACCTTTCGCGCTCTCACTGCCGATGAATCACAGGCAGCTGAATACAGCGCAAAGAACCCGAAGCAAAAAAACTTTTTTGGAATCGTACGCGGTTTTGAATCAAGTACGAATTCGATTTTATTCGGAGTTTCGCCGGAAGACGGAACTCGCGTCATTAAACATGAAACGTTAATCCGGATTCCACTGGAACTCGTGGCGAAGGCTCATCTTGAGCCAGACCTCGACCTTCCGGAAGAATCCAAAAAGAAGACTGGAGCGAAAAAACCATGAACTTAACAGAACTTAGCCGTGTCATTGAATCAGTAGGCCGCGATCGCGGTATCAAAAGAGAAATCATCGTCAGCGCGATTGAACAAGCGATTCTTGCTGCTGCTCAGAAGAAATACGGCCCTCACGCCATTCTCGAAGCGCACTACAACGACGAATCAGGTGACGTTGATCTTTACCTCTTCAAAAAAGTGGTCGAGAGCGATGACGACATGCTTGAAGAATCAGAAGAGATCAAAGTGGAAGACGCTCTTGAACTCGATCCTCAAGCACAAGTCGGCGATGAGCTCGGTGTGAAAGTTGAAACTCCAAGCTTTGGCCGCATCGACGCACAAACTGCGAAACAAATCATTTTCCAAAAAGTACGTGACGCTGAACGCGACATCATCTTCAACGAATACCTCCCCCTCAAAGGCGAGATCGTTTCAGGGATCGCTCGTCGTATGGAACGCGGTAACCTGGTGATCGACCTTGGTAAGACTGACGCTCTTCTTCCGAAGAACGAAATCATTCCTGGCGAATCTTACAAACCAGGCGATCGAGTTCAAGCGATGCTCGTAGACGTGGTGACCACTACTAAAGGTCCTGCCCTCTACATCAGCCGCACCAACCCGAAATACCTCATGAAACTTTTCGAACAAGAAGTTCCTGAGATTCGCGATGGCATCATTGAAATCAAACAATGTGCACGTGAACCAGGTTCTCGCGCGAAAATGGCCGTGATCTCAAAAGATCGCGACATTGATCCGGTCGGCGCATGCGTTGGGATGAAAGGTACTCGCGTTCAACAAGTGATTCAGGAATTGAAAGGCGAGAAAATCGACATCATTCCTTGGTCTGATAACCCGATGATTTTCGCTCGTTCCGCTCTTTCTCCTGCTGAGATCTCTTCGATCCGCATCGATGAGCGCGCAAAAACGATGGAAATCATGGTTGAAGACACCCAGCTTTCACTGGCGATCGGTAAACGTGGTCAAAACGTTCGCCTTGCCGCAAACATCACCGGCTGGAAACTTGACATCATCTCTAAGACCAAGCTTCAAAAACGCGTTCAAGACGCGATTGCAAACTTGGTGAACATCGAAGGCTTGAATGAAACCCTTGCTCGCGGTCTTGCGCAAGTAGGCGTTCTCAACATCAAGCAACTTTCTGAAACCTCTCTCGAATTCCTCGCGAAAGTTCCAGGCTTCGAAGAAAAAGAAACCGCAGAACGTCTTAAAGCTAAAGCACAAGCTTTGGTTGATGAAGGCGCACCATTTGTTCTCGGCGTTCAGGCAGCTTCAATCTCTGCACCAGAACTAGCACCCGACAGCAAGTCTGCAACCGATCAAAAGATCAAAGAATTGATTCAACAATCTGAAGGAGCAAATGAATGACCGATCGTGAACCACTCAAGGTATACGAACTCGCCAAAGAGCTCGGCATTGATTCCCTTTCCTTGGTTGACAAGCTGAACACGCTTGAAATCCAAGTGAAGAACCACATGAGCGAATTGACCGATAATGATGTTCAAAAGGCTCGCACCGTTCTTAAGGGCGGCACCTCTTTAGCCAAGAAGACCGACACTGCTGCAAAAGCGAAAGCTCCAGCGGCAAAAAAAGTCGTGGCAAGACGTGCTAGCGCTGGCGGTGAATCTGTTCCAGTCGCTGCAGCAACAGCAGCAGCAACTGCGACCGAAGCACCTAAGCCTAAAACTGTCGCTAAGAAAAAGGTGGCAGCTCCAGTAGTACCGGCAGCTCCGGCACCTACCACTGAAGCGCCTTCTACCTCTTCTTCAACCGTCATTCGTCGTCGTCATCTCTCTGATGGCGCAACCCAAACGGTGACTTCAACAGTTGAAACGACAAAAGAAGTCTTGAAAGAAGAAGCGAAAGCAGCTGAAGCTGAATTGATGATGCAGGCAACTGCCGCACCAGAAGAAGCGATTGTTGATATCGAAACTCCTGAAGCAGCACCTGTATTGAAAACTTCAATGCTGAGAAAAGTTCCTGCACCTGTGGCGAAAGCTCCAGTTGAAGAAGTTGAACCAGTCGAAGTTGAACCAGTGGAAGTAGTACCTTCTCCAAAAGACGGAAAAATTGAAACCGTTCGCACTGAAGTGAAAACTGAAGGTGGCAAAACCACCACTTCAGTCATTCGCAGAACCGAAACCACCCTGACCATCTTTAAACCAAAAGAAGGTGCAAAAAAGGTTGGCGGTCTTCGTATTATTGAAGCGGCCAAACCAATGCCTAAAACCCCTGCTCGTCCGGCTGTTGCTGGAACAGGTGTGAAAAAAGGTTTTGAAGGCGCTGCAGGTACCGCAGAAGGCAAATTCAAATCTGATCGCGACAGCTTTAAATTCGGCCGTGTCGACAAGGAAAACCTTGATCGAATGGCAGAAGAAGAAGCAAAAAAACGGGGCCCTAAGGCTTTTGACACTGTTGTGAAACCTGAAGACGTCAAATTTGCGGATTATCGCAAAAAAGAAATGGTCTTCATTCCAAAGAAAAAGAAGGCACCATTGGGTAAAAGTCTTAATCGTACTGAAATCACCGTGGCAGCCGCGCATAAACGCGTTGTTGAAATGGGAGATAGCATCAAGGTCAGCGAACTAGCCCAACAAATGGCTGTGAAAGCGAACGATGTCATCCGCGCCCTCATGAAAATGGGACAAATGGCAACGATGAACCAATCGATCGATTTCGACACTGCATCTTTGATCGCTTCTGAATTCAAATTCGATGTGAAAAACATCGCATTCAAAGAAGAAGCAATGCTTGATGCTTCCGAAGACAATGCTGAAGAACTTCAAAGTCGTCCTCCGGTAGTGACCATCATGGGTCACGTCGACCACGGTAAAACAACCCTTCTCGATTCACTTCGTGAAGCGAATGTTGCCGGTGGTGAAGCCGGCGGGATCACCCAGCACATCGGTGCTTACACCATCGAAAAAGATGGCAAGTTGATTACCTTTATCGATACTCCGGGTCACGAAGCATTCACCAACATGCGTGCACGTGGCGCGAACGCGACCGATATCGTGATTCTCGTTGTATCTGCCGATGACGGCGTGATGCCTCAGACTCGTGAAGCCCTCTCGCATGCGAAAGCAGCAGGAGTGCCAATCATCGTAGCCGTGAACAAGATTGATAAACCGGGTGCTAACCCTGAAAAAATCAAACAAGGCCTCGCCGAACTCGACCTTCTTGCAGAAGATTGGGGCGGAGACACCATGTTCGTACCGGTGTCAGCATTGAAGAAATTGAATCTCGACAAATTGCTCGAGAGCATTCTTCTCGTTGCTGAAGTGGAAGACTTCAAAGCAAACTACAACGCCCTTGCTAAAGGGGTTGTACTCGAATCACGCCTTGAAAAAGGTCGTGGTCCAGTCGCTAGCCTTCTCATTAACCGCGGTACACTCAATCAAGGAGAAATCGTGGTGAGTGGAACTTGCTGGGGCCGTGCTAAAGCAATGACTAATCACTTGGGTGAACCGGTTAAAGTGGTTACTCCGGGTATTGCGGTTGAATTGCTTGGTTTTGATGGCATTCCAAATGCAGGTGAAACATTCGACGTAGTGAAAGACGAAAAAGCAGCACAAACACTCGTTGATCACCGTATTCAACTTGCACGCGACAAAAAATCGATGTCTTCAAAAGCGACTCTTGAAGATCTATTTGCTAAAGCCCAATCAGGAGAAGCGAAAGAACTTCGCGTGATCTTGAAAGCCGACGTATTCGGATCTGTAGAAGCCGTAAAAGACAGCTTGATCAAACAAGCTACTGACAAAGTTAAAGTGAAGGTCGTTCTTGCAGCTGCAGGCGGAATCACTGAAAGCGATGTCATGCTCGCGAACGCTTCTGATGCAATCATCATCGGGTTCAACGTACGTCCTGAAACCAAAGCTCGCTCAATTGCCGAGTCTGAAGGAATTCAGATCAAGACCTACAACATTATTTATGAACTTCTTGATGATGTGAAGAACTCAATGGCTGGTCTCCTCGACAAGAAACGCGTGGAAAACTACCTTGGTCGTGCCGAAGTTCGTCAGACCTTCTCTCTTCCTAAAGCAGGAACAGTTGCAGGTTGCTTCGTAGTCGATGGTAAATTGGTTCGTAATGCACAAATTCGTTTGTTGCGTGACAGCCGAATCATCTTCGACGGCAAATTGAACTCACTCAAACGCTTCAAAGACGACGCTAAAGAAGTCGCTCAAGGCTATGAGTGCGGTATGGGCATCGATGGTTACAATGACATCAAAGTGGGCGATCTTATCGAAGCCTACGAGATCGAAATGGTAAGCCAAGAACTATAATATTCCAGGAGCAGTACCAAATGGATCCAATTCGAATCAGCCGCGTGGCTTCAATGATGAAAGATGAGCTTTCTTTGCTCATCAATCGTGAACTCAAGGACCCTCGTGTTCCTTTCGTTACGGTAACCAACGTTGAACTCACTCGTGATGTGAAACAGGCAACCGTGTATATTTCGATCGTTTCTATCGATCAAACCTACACTGACCCTGATCTGACTAAACAAGTTCTCGAAGCCCTTCGCGACGCGAAGGGCTTTTTGAGAAAGCAACTTGCTGCCATCATGCAATTGCGTTCCATTCCTGACCTTTTATTCAAAGAAGACAAAGGTCTTGAAAACACTCTTCGTGTGAATGAAATCTTGAAACAGCTCGAGGCTGAAAAAGCCGCTGCTAATAAGAAATCAGAGTAAATGCTCTCGGGCGCATTCTGGATCAATAAACCCGCTGAACTCACTTCAAGCGATGTTGTCGTTCGCCTGAAGATCGCCCTCACCCGTAATGGATATTGTGAAAAGGGTTTTAAGATCGGCCATGGCGGAACACTCGACCCATTTGCAACAGGTGCGCTGGTCGTACTCGTGGGTGAAGCGACCAAACTCGCTGACACCTATCTTCACTCGGTAAAAGCTTATTCAGGCATGATCGCTGTCGGAAACCGCACCAATACCGGTGACCTTACTGGTGAAGTGGTAGAGACCTTGGCCGTACCATCACTGAACGATGAACAGTGGCAAGTCCTTGCCGATCAATTCGTAGCCGAGGACTATTGGCAAACACCGCCGATGTATTCTGCTAAAAAACAGGATGGCCGTACCCTTCACTCTCTTGCCCGACAAGGCATCGAGGTTGAACGCAAAGCGATCTTGAAAAAAATCAGTGAATTCACGGTCCAAAAAACACCTCTTACTTCAGAGCTTTCTTTTCACGTACGCTGTGAAAGCGGCACTTACGTTCGGGTCATTGCCGAAGACCTTGCTAAAAAAGCCGGAACGGCTGCCCACCTCCGCACCTTGATTCGAACTGATTCAAGTGATGTATCGTTAACAAAGTGTTCAGATCTCGAAACCGTGATGAAACTTCTTGAAGAAAAGGCACCAATCGAGAATATCTCAGCCTTTCATCCACTACTTGACGTCGCAACCCACCTTCAAACCCTGACCGTCACTGAAATTGAGGCGACTGCAATGCTTCAGGGGCAGCCTCATGCCGTTTATTCGGTGATTGAAAAATTCGTATCGGACACCCGAAATAACCCACGCTATTTCATAGCCCGCCTGGCATCTGGCACACCGGTGGCTCTTTTTGAGCGCCTGAGTGAAGCAGATTCCCACTTGAAACCGACGTACCGATTGCAGAGAATCATCTTATGGCACGGTTAACCAGGGGCAAGGCATGAGCGATTCGATTCGCGCGAAAAAATGGGGGCGCAAGGGGAACTCTTCCTATCGAAAAAAATCGTCACTCGATCTGAACGGCGATCGCCCAGCACGCTCCCGTTTGACATCCCGAACAAAACCGACCTATGACCCAAAACGCCTCATGGATCTGGCCTTGTTTTACTGTTCTCGAAGAGAAACGTCTCGCCCTCGACTTGAGGCCTACCTGAAGCGCAAAGTGAATCTTGAAACTCAACCGGAAGCTCTTGAATGGATTGAAAACATCCTCAAAGAATTTGAACGCACGAACATCATCAATCATGCTCGATTTGCCGATATGATTACCCGTGAATATGCGCGTCGAGGAAAAGGGAAACGCTACATTGAGCAAAAGCTCACCTTAAAAGGGGTCGGAGAACAGACCAAAGAAATTGAATTCAACCCCGATGACGAACTGGAACGGGCAATTCAAGCCGCTTGCAAAGCAGCCGAAAAATCAGCCATCACTAAAATCGAAGACCCTTTTGCCCGCAAGCAACGCCTACTGCAAAAGCTTGTTGCCGCAGGTTTTGATTATGGAATTGCGAAAAAGGCGGTTGAAGTCGCTTTAAAGAAGTAATACGCTTTCAAGCATGTTCAAGATTCTTGCTATTGCCGCACTTTCTACTTCTGCACTTTACACAGCCACCGTTCAATCTGCATTTGCTGCGAACGACGTTCAGTACATTGACTGTCACTTTGCCAATCCAAACAGCACTGATCGCGTTGTGGTTTCTTTGAACAGTCCTTTTAAAGGAACTTTTTTCTATACCACTGGTTTTGATGATGTTGGCGAATCTCATGACACTGGAAGTATTGGCATTGATCGAGAAGAAGATGCCAAGACCGATGCTGAAAGCGCAAGCTATCTTGCAAAATGGATGACCGTTCAAGATGGCAGCAAAATCACTGTTGAGTTTCATTTCAAAATGCCGAAGGCTCAGGTGTTCAAAGCTTCTGATTTCTTCAATGCTGTTCTCACTACAAACATCATTGACTACAAGGGAAAACAACAAGTTTCATTCCTTGGTTCAAATGAAGACCTGACTTGTTTTTCCAGAATTTATCCGAAGAATTAGTTTCAGTTTTATTCGAAACTGTTTTTTGCAAAATCAAACACGAATTGTTTGCCTTTAGCTGTCGTTAATCTCAGGGTAGAACCTTTTTCACCCTTCAGATATTTTTCGACCAACCATCGATCCATTTTACCGACTGATTCGCCGTTGATTTCAGTCACGGTTAAACCACTGGCAAAACCTGCCTTAATCGCTGAAGGTCTTGCGTCTTTCGTGATTTCCATGACCCGAAGTTCGCGATCTGGCGGAATAATATAGAAGGTGAATAATGCTGGACCGGACTTCACAGGCGCACCTTCAAACTTCAGGATTCGATCTTGCAGATTCAACACACAAACACGATCGTTCGTAGAGGCAAGTGAAAACAACTTTTTCAATTCGACCAAAAAAGCCGGTTTGAAAACTTCATTTTCAGATTTTGAAGGTAATCTTTTCCAGACGATATGAATCGGTGAACCCGGATCAAATCGAATTTCAAATTGGGATAAAACATCACGCCCCAAAACACCTGCACAACAGCTCTTCGCAAAATCAGGAACAAATGCCCACTCTGATTTCATCGGCTTGAATTGATGATGATCGATTTTTTTTCCCGCAATCCTTACGCTGTCAAAGTGAAAAGTTTTTTCTGAAAACCCAAGCTCCCTTATCAATGTCGGGTCAAGAGTGCTTTCAGCCTGATCAGGCTTGATAAAGAACGGAACATCGTATTCGGTATAGCCCTTTTTCAATTGAATTTTAACAGTGTAAGCCCCCGCATAAAGCTTTGCCGGTGTACGGAACTGCTCGACAGTTTGAGCAACTGAAGAAAACGAGGTCAAAAAGAACAAAACACTAATCATCTTGCTTAGCAGTTGCATAACGAGTCACTCCCAATTTCTGAGCAAGGCCTGTATCCATTTTCACTTGCATGAATACCCCTTTTTCAAGGTATTTGGTGCTATTGATCGAACCGAATTCTTGAATCTTCGCAAGAAGCTTGCCTTCTGTATAAGGCACCACCACTTCAAACACCTGCATCTTGGTTTTGAAATAATCAAGAATCTGCTCACGCAGCCTCTTGACTGCATCAAGATCAAGTGCGGAAATACGAACGGCACCGGGATGCACAAGCTTTGCCCGGTTCACTTGAGCCGGGGAACTCAATAAATCCATTTTATTCAAAACGACAATGCGATCTTTATCATCGCACTTGAGTTCTTTTAAAACTTCGACCGTGGTTTCAAACTGCTCACGAGCATGCTCTGAAGATGCATCGACAACATGAACAATCAAATCAGCCTGGGAAATTTCTTCAAGCGTTGATCGGAACGAAGCAATCAATGAAGTCGGAATATTTTGAATAAACCCCACCGTATCAATCACCACAACCGGTGGATGACTATCTGGGTTTAGCGCGCGAACGGTAGAATCAAGGGTCGCAAAGAGTTTGTCTTCAGCGAGAACCTTGCTTTCGGTCAACGTGTTCAGCAAGGTCGATTTACCGGCGTTGGTATAGCCGACAATTGCCGCTTTCATAATGTCTTTACGCGAAGAGCGTTGCACTTTTCGTTCTTTTTCGATTTCTTTGAGGCGATTGCCAAGGATCGAGATTCGGCGCTTAACCAGGCGACGATCGACTTCAATCTGTTTTTCACCCATCCCCTTATTGCCGACACCACCGCCGCGCTGGCGTTCAAAGTGATTCCACAAGTGAGCCAATCGGGGCAAAACATATTGTAACTTGGCTAGCTCGACCTGGGTCTTTGCTTCACTGGTACGCGCGTGACGAGAAAAAATTTCAAGAATGATGGCGTTCCGATCCAGAACAGGCTTACCCAGAATTTTTTCAACATTCTGCATCTGACGGGGAGTCAGCTCGACATCAAGAACAAACAGGTCGATTTCGTCTCCGCCCTGTTCGCGAATTTCATCAAGCTTACCCGTACCAAAATAGGTGCCCGCGACGATTTTACGTACGGGTGCCATTACGCGCTGGGCGGTTTCAACCCCAAGCGTATGCAAAAGGCGGTCTAGTTCATTCAAGGATTCCTCTTCCACTCCGAGAGTGAATACCTTCAAATGTTCTTTAATTGGCAAAAGAGACTGTGTGTTTTCAATCATATGTATTTTCGATCAGCTTCTTGATACGATCGACGCATGCTCTCTGCAAAAAAACGGAAAACAGTCATCAATATCAATGGGAAAATCATACCGCCAGAATCGGCAAATGTCTCGGTGTTTGATCGGAGTTTTCTCTATGGCGACAGCCTTTATGAAGTAGTTCGTACTTATCACGGCAAGCCATTTCGTCTGAAAGAGCACCTGATTCGGATGGAAAAATCCGCCGCTCTTTGTCACATGAAGCTGGGGCATACCGTTGCGCAATATGAAAAAGAAATTTTAAAAACAATTGCTGCGTATCGCGCTCAACCAGGCAAAAGCAACGAAGACGTTTATATGCGCATTGTTGTTTCAAGAGGAAGCGGCAAGATCGGGTTTGGCCTTAAAAACCTTGAATCTTCGGCTGATTTTGTGATCATCGTTGAACCGATCAGCATGTTTCCGACCCCGGCATTCGTCAAAGGCACCAAACTTCAGATTTCAAAACGCATTCGAAATCACCCTAAGGCAATTGACCCAGCCATGAAATCAGGAAACTACCTGAACAGTCTGCTCGCCTACCTTACGGCTGCAGATGAGGGTTATGACGATGCTTTAATGCCCGACCAACAGGGATTTATCACCGAAGGAACCACCTTCAACGTGTTTTATGTAAAACGCGGAATTGTGGCTACTCCACCGCTTGATGTCGGAATTCTTGATGGCGTTACCCGCAGAGCCATCATCAACCTTTGCGTTGAACTTGGAATTCCTTGCCGTGAAGTTCGCTTTCCAAAAGAATACCTCTACGAAGCAGACGAAGTATTTGTATCGAGCTCTTTGAAAGAAGTTTTGCCGGTATTGGATCTTGATGGAAAAAAAATCAACAAAGGAAACGCTGGTCCTGTTTCAGCAACACTGAAAGCAGCATTCGCTGACCTCGTGAAACGCGAATTGAATCTAAAATAAGTTGAATCAGATATTTTTAAGCAGCTGGCGATGAATTTTTCCATTTGTCGCCAGAATTTCAGGCCCGTAAGGGTCGAACTTCTTATTATCAAAATCTGAAACCTTACCGCCCGCTTCCGTTACCAATAAAGAACCGGCAGCAACATCCCACGGTGCCAGATGACGCTCCCAAAACCCATCGAACACTCCGCGTGCTGTATACGCAAGATCAAGCGCCGCACTTCCAGGCCTGCGAATCGCCCTCGCACTCATGCTCAATTTTTCAAAAGAGGTCATTTCGGTCGAAAGCAGATTTCGACGGTGATAGGAAAAGCCGGTTGATAAAAGGGCATCCGCAATCTTCTTTTTGTCTGAAACATGCATTCGCTTCCCATTCAGATATGCGCCCTTTCCGCGAATGGCTGTATAAAGCTCATCTAAAATCGGATGATAAGTCACCGCCACTTCGATATTAGAGCCAATCTGAGCCGCGATCGTGACGCAAAACATGGGAAAGCGATGAACAAAATTAGTGGTTCCATCGAGTGGGTCCAAAATCCACAACCCGGCTTGCCCTTCAAGCCTGCCTTTGGAATGGGTTTCTTCAGTCAGAAGAGCAAAGCTCGATTCGCATTTCTTTAAAACCCGAATGGCAGCCGCTTCGGCTTCTACATCGGCATTCGTAACCAGCCCCATGTTATCGGCTTTCTCTTGAATGCGTAATTTACGAGTAAAATGCTTACGAATCACTTTACCTGCGGCATAAGCGGCATCGACAGCACCTTCCAAAAGTACTTCCCTTTTCATCATATTCGGAAGTTAACCCGTCAAAACCTTGCCGGCAAGTAGGATCATTGTTGACGTTTGACACTCACTCAACTCAGGCACATAATCATTATTGGATTGCTAAGGTTTTCAGGCAAAGTCTAGGAGGGACGCGCTTATGAATTCGATGGTCTACTTTTATTCAAAATTCACAGAAGAGTTTTTGCTCTTGGGAGCAGCCGGAATTTTCACCCTTCTCTCTGTTTATTGCTATCACTGGGTCATTCAAAAGAGACGAATGGGTCTTGCTCATTCACAGATTCCTTCAGCTGTTGTGAAGTCATATTTGAATCAGCTCATCAACGAAGCGGAGTTCGTGAGAAAACAACTCTTCGGAATGAACAACGATGGTGCAACTGCAGCGATGCCATTTCACGGCCTCAATGCCGCTGCCGCTCCTGTAGCTGCAACTGATCCGAGTAAATCAGCGATTTCACCTGACCTACTTGCAAGATTAGGTTCACTCGAGAGCCAGCTACGTGAAAAAGAAAGTCTTGTCGTTAATATCAATGTTGAAAAAGCAAAACTTCTGGAAGAAGTCGAAACCTTGAGAGCAAACTCAGGTGGAACCGCTTACGTTGAAGCAAACCAAAAATCCCTCACCGACAAAATCAAGAATCTTGAAGCTCGACTTGAAGAATACTCTTTGTTTGAAGAAGATCTCGCGAATCTCAAGCGACTCCAGCAAGAGAACGCCCAGCTTAAGAAAAAACTAAGTGAAGCACCAGCACCAGCAGCTGCAGCACCAGCACCTCAAGTAACTGAACGCAAACCACTTGCGGCAGTTCCTGATGTTGAGCCCATCATTGAGCCGGCACCTGCACCTGAAGCGGCGAAACAAAAGCATGCTCTTGATCAAGATGCGATTGATGCTCTTCTTGAAGGTAAGCCTGCAACTCCTCCGGTTACGCCGGTTGCCGCAGCTCCTGTTGCACCACCTGTTGCTGAACCAGTCATTGAACCCCAACCAAAATTGCAGGCAGTTGCTGAACCAGCTCCTTCAGCTGACCAATTCGAAAAACTGGTTGATTCAGTTGAAACCAGTCTTGACGCCGCACCAGCAGCTGAACCTGAACCACTGAAAGCAGTGGCAGGCGATCCGGTTCCTTTACCAACTAATAACGAACCTTCACTTGCAAATAAAACAGACGAAGAACTTCTTAAAGAATTCGAAAACCTTCTTAATTCATAAGTGGGTCGGTTTCGAGTTCTTGTTTGATTTTTTTCGACTCGATTTTTTCTGTTCTGGTTCTGAATTCAATCAATTTTCCAACCCGATAGATCAGTGATCTTTCCTGAATGCCGTCACTTTCCTGATTGCGCCAGCCTTCAAGAACGTCTCGCTGAATTTGCTGTTCCTTTTGAACGGTCATGCGTACAGAGTTCTTATTCTCAAAACTACCCTTTGCCATGGTGACTCGAAAACGATACTGCGCCTTGGTGTAGTTGCTGACCGAGCCTGCTGAATCAATCAGATTCCTTTCAGCCGTATTGTCGATCCATTTGGTCTGAAGCATACCATTCTCGCGATTGACTACTTCCATCGGGCTGGCTTTTAGCGCCTCAACTGCAGCATCCCAAGCAATCGGATAATCAGAAACATAGATTTTTGAAAACATCCTATCAGTGTCCCCGCCAACCGATTTGATGTAGGCACTCATGCAACTCGACAAACCCACTACAGCGATCACTGACAAACACCATACTTTTACAAGAGTTTTCATAAAAAACAGTGTAGCATAATGGCATGCGCTTCAAAGAATTTTGCCAAGTCCTGCTTGATGAAGGCATGGCCATCCAGAAAGCTGTTCATCGCTACTCCAACCAACCCGAACTCGCTGCTTCGATCGACCAGTCGATTCAACTGATTCTTGACCGAACCAACGCCGGCGGAAAAGTCATCCTACTTGGTATCGGGAAGTCAGGGAAAATCGCATCAAAAATAGCGGCTACCTTGAGTAGTACGGGAACCCCGGCAGTCTTCGTGCACCCCACAGAAGCACTTCACGGCGATCTCGGCGTGGTGGGCCCGAACGATATCGTTATGGCATTCAGCTACACGGGAAACACTGAAGAATTGCTAGAAATATTGCCTTTTTTTGATCATAAAAACATTCCAGTAATCGGCATTGGCGGAAACCCGAAATCAAAACTCGCACTACGATCAAAGCACTGGATCGATGCTTCTGTTGAAAAAGAAGCATGCCCTCACAATTTGGCACCAACAACCAGCACCACACTTGCATTGGCTATCGGTGATGCACTTTCAGTAAGTCTACTGCAGGCTCGTGGTTTTTCACCTGAAGACTTTGCGCGTAACCATCCTGGAGGCTCGCTAGGAAAACGCCTTCAACTGACCGTCAAAGATTTGATGCACTCCTATCCTGACCAGTGTCCAACCATTAAACCGGATGCAGCAATGGATGAAGTACTCGAACTCTCCACTCGAAAAAAACTGGGTGGTGTCTTGGTCGAGGAAAACGGAAAACTGATCGGCATCATTACCGATGGAGACATTCGCAGAGCACTTCAACATCGCGAAAAATTTTTCACACTGAACGCCAGAGAAGTCATGACGCAAAACCCTATAACGGTTGTTGAAAACATGCTCGCTTATGATGCGCTACGAATCATGGAAAACCGTGAAAGCCAAATTAGCGTATTGCCTGTAGTGAGCGAAAAGTTTGAAATAAAAGGACTTCTTCGAATTCACGACTTGTTTTCGAATCTTTAATCCCTTACGCTTTTAGGGAATTAGTCAATCATCGAAAGGACAAACACAAATGAACACGAACCGTACCTTGAAACTCGTGACCACATGCCTACTTACTGCAGGCGTAATTGTTGCTTGCACAAGCGAAAGCGCGAAAGCAAAAATCAATTTTCTCATCAAAGACGCTTCTAAACCAGGCGTTGTTGCTAAAATCAACGGTGAAGAAATCACCGAAGAACAACTCATTGGCGATGCTCAACTTGAGCTCATGCAGATCAAAAAACAAGAATATGATCTGAAAATGGGTCAATTGAACAAACTCGTTCAAGAGAAATACCTCTCTGCTGAAGCGAAAAAAGACGGCCTTGCTTCTTCTGAAGAATACATCAGCAAAAAAATCCTCAAAGGTGACATCAAAATCTCTGATGCTGATTACAAAAAATTCGTAAAAGAAAAAAACATTCCTGAAAGCAACATCAATGAGCAAGTAAAAGAGCGCATTTTTGCTTACATGAAAGACCAGAAAAAAGACGAGATGGTTCAGTCTTATTTGGCTAAACTCACTAAAGGCAACCCTGTAGAAGTATACTTCAAAAAACCAAAATCAAACATTCAGGTTGAAGTTGGTGATGCTCCTTTCAAAGGAAGCTCTTCTGCTAAAGTTACCATCGTTGAATTCTCTGACTTCCAATGCCCATTCTGCGGAAAAGGTGCGGATGTTGTGAACCAAATCAACAAAAAGTACGGCAACAAGGTGAAAATTGCTTTCAAACAATTTCCACTCCCAATGCACAAAGATGCTCCTTTGACTTCAGAAGCTTCTATGTGTGTTAACGAGCAAAACAAAGACAAGTTCTGGAAATTCCACGACCTCGCGTTCAAGAACCAGGACAAACTCGATGCTGAAAGCCTCATTAAACACGCTAAAGCATCTGGCGTTGACGAGAAGAAATTCAAAGAGTGCCTTGATTCACACAAGTTCGCGGACTATGTGAAAAAAGACATGGCATACGGCGAGAAGCTCGGCGTACGCTCTACTCCAACTTTCTTCGTAAACGGTCAATTGATCAGCGGCGCGCTTCCAATCGAAGCGTTCTCTGAAGTGATCGACGAAGAGTTGAGCGCTAAGAACTAATCAGAATCCGAAAGGACTCTAAAGCCCGGCTCCCGAGAAATCGATGCGCCGGGCTTTTTTATTTTCACCCTCTCCGCTATACTTTCAGTATGTTCTGGAACACTCATCGAATCGCCGAAATCCTTCAACTTCCAAAATCCACAGCCTGCATTGACATCGCTGAAATTACAACTGACTCCAGAAAAGTATCATCAGGCTCTCTGTTCGTTGCAATCAAGGGCGACAGCATGGATGGCCATGATTACATCACCTCTGCAATTGAAAAAGGCTGTGTAGCCATTGTGAGCGAAAAACCAGTACAAGCGCCGGCTCACGTCATCATCTTTCAAGTCGAGTCAACCCTGACCGCCATTCGTAAACTGGCGCACGCCTATCGTATAACATTCAATATTCCATTCATCGGTGTGGTTGGCAGTGTCGGCAAGACCACCACTAAAGAACTCATTTCAAGTCTACTTAATGGCAAATACACCAAGGTCATGAAAACCGAAGGAAGCCAGAACGGTTTCTTAGGTATTCCACTCACTCTCTTGAGTTTGAAGCCAGATACCCAGATCGCCGTGATTGAGATCGGGATTGATGACATCGGCGCCATGGAACAACACCTTGACCTGGTCGAACCCACTCACCTTATTGTTACTGCGCTGGGGCCTGAACATCTTCATCAGCTGAAAACGGTTGATATCGCCGCCGAAGAGGAACTGAAAGCATTTGATTACGGCTATCGAAACAGTAAAAAACTAGCCATCAATGTCGCTGATCCTTATGTGAAGCGATGGTTTGAAAAACATTCAGACGATCTTCAATTGAAAAACTTTCTTGCCTATGAAAAAGCAGACACGGCTTTCTTAATTGAATATCCGTCACCGTTGCCCGGTGCTCACCATGAACACAATCTGCTTGCCGCGGTGACCATGGGAAAACTCATTGGTCTAACCAAAGAAGAAATGCAAAAAGGCCTGACCACCTTCAAAACAGCTTACGGACGAACTGAAATCCATAATCTGCCAAATGAAATCACGGTCATCGCTGACTACTACAATTCAAACCCAACCTCATTGGCCGCCGCCCTTCGCCTGCTTAAAAGCAACAACAAAAACTTAGCCGTATTGGGTGACATGCTTGAACTTGGCGAACAGGAAGAGAGCTTTCACCGTGAGATCGCGAAAGAAATCATGGGGCTTAAAATAGATGAAGTTTATCTTTATGGTTCACGCATGAAATGGCTTCTCGATGAACTCAGTAAAAACCACTATTCACATGTGAAGCATTTTGAAACACACGAACAACTGACTCAGGCCTTGAAAAACAATCTTTCCCCTCACGACCAGATTCTCATCAAAGGCTCTCGCGGAATGAAGATGGAAACCGTATTCAAACTTCTTCAAGCTGGCTCATGAAAACATTACGCCTCACCAAAGCAGTTGATGCTGCAGCATTATTGAAGCAAGACGAAGTCGTAGCGTTGCCCACAGAAACGGTTTACGGACTCGCTGGAAATGCGACCAATCCGGAAACAGTGAAAAAGATCTTCACTGCAAAAGAACGTCCCTCTTTTGATCCATTGATTGTTCACATTTCAGAAAAAACCCTACACCATTCCAGCCCGGTAAAAGCGCTGGTAATTGAAAACATTCTTAATTCAGATGTTTTGAGCTGGAAGAATCTTGGCAAAATCGAATCGGTAATGAAGCATTTTTGGCCAGGACCTCTGACCATCATTCTCCCAAAAGGCTCAAAAATCCCTGCCGAAGTCACTAGTAATCAGCCCACTGTTGGCATTCGCTGCCCCAAACATCCTCTTTTCCAAGAAGTGCTCGCTCACATCAGTTTTCCATTGGCTGCGCCGAGCGCAAATCGTTTCGGCCGAATCTCACCCACCAATGCCGATCATGTCATCACAGAACTCGATGGTAGAATTTCTGGCGTACTCGACGGCGGTAATTGCGAAGTCGGAGTTGAATCGACCATTGTCCAAATCACCGAAGACTCTGTAACACTGTTAAGACCTGGAAAAATTTCAAAATCAGAACTAGAGGTCGCTTTCGGCACCACCGTCGCTACAGCCCCCTCGTTAATGCAAAAAATCAGTGAATCAGCTGTAGCCCCTGGAATGCTTGATGAACATTATGCTCCAAGAAAACCTCTCTATTTGATCCCTGTATCCTTTCAAGACTCAAAATCCATTCCCATCGTCTCCAGCTTTCCAGAATCATCACTCGAATCCAGTGCTTGGATTTCCATGAGTGGATTTCATCACTCCTTTCAGAATCTTGAAAAACAAGAGCTCAGGATTCTTTCACATGAAAACTCCTATGAAGAAATGGCGAGAAATCTTTTTTCCACCATGCGCGAGCTCGACGAAAATCCAAAAATAACTCATATCTTTGCCGACGTACCTGAAAACACCAAAGAAGGACTTGGCGCCTCGATCTTTGATCGCCTGAAGCGTGCGAGTCGGAATAAACCAATTCAAACAAATTGAAAACCTCTCAAAAACCTAAAACTTTTTTTCACTTCTTGATTCTGGCCTTTTTGACTCTTTCGACTCCGGATTCGAAAGCAGTCAATTGCTCTGATTATTTCCAAAAGTTATTAACACAAACCTCACTTCACCCGGAACACGATCAAGCCAAAATACTGGTTCAACAGATCATTCAAAATACGAAGTTGAAATCAGCTCAAAATGGACTTCACTTTGAAGAGCAAATTAAGCTCATTGATCAAATTTCTCAGCGTGACCCGGTTTTTAAAAAGCTGGTTGAGATGATCGATCAAAAAAATTTCACTTTCGCTATCGATTCTTCAAAAGAATCCCGGCTGGAGATTTTGAGGAATGGCTTTAAAAATCAGCATCAGATCGAATCTTCAAATGGGGTTTTCAACCCAGAGGGAAGAAATATCATAGAGGCTCGTTATCTCAGAATGGAGCCCTCAGAATATGAAAAAATTTCAGCCTCCATCAAACCCAAATCGATGTATCTCGTTCCAGAAAAAAAGTCGGGAATCAATATTCATCCTACTCACTACAGCATGGATATTTATGCAAAATCGAGAATCGGAGATACTTGGGTTTTAAAACTGGATTCAATTCAAGACAATACGGTGTTAACAATCGGAGACAGTCTTGATCGCGCCATGATCGAAGGCGAACTCGTTGCAGATTTAAAATGGATGACCATTCTTCCAGATAAAAAACTCAGCGACAAACTTGCAGTAGATTATCTAATTCCGTTGGAATGGGTAAAAACTTCGGTGCCTTACTATTATCAGCAGGTTTCTAAAGAGAACAAACTTCGATTCGTTGACCCGATGAACAACAAATTGTGGTACCAAGCCAGAAAACAAAAAGGTGAACACATTCCCACCTGGCTCGATATGGTGCAAAACAGTTCCAGACCTAAATTTGATCGCAAGTTTTTTGAGCGGTTTCCTGAATTGAATAAACTAGAAAGCGAACAGCTTTTCAAACCTTATGGAAATTATGTTGAGGGACTTCATTTTGGCGAACTTCCGCCAACTAAAATCAAAACACTGATTTATCACTCTAATCCACCCAGTCCGGAAGAATTGAAAATCCTCAATCAACTTGGCATTGAAGTGATCGACGGCAGAGGAAAATATTAATCAATACTCAATGACTGATCTAACGGGCAATCCTTCACTCTTGAGCTGATTCAAAAATGCAAGATTGATCAAAAATGAAATCTCTTTGACTTCATAGTGATTACGATTACAAAGCCGCATTGCCGCTTTAATCGTTCCTCCTGTTGCAAGCACATCATCAATCAATACCACTCTTGCAGGCTTCTCGTTCACACTCATCTCTAGATGATCTGTCCCGTACTCTAGAACATAGGATTCAGAAACAACCGGTGGCGGCAACTTGCCCTTTTTTCTCACCGGAATGAAGCCTTTGCCTTTTAATTCAGCCAGCGCTGCACCCAGAATAAATCCTCGAGACTCGACTCCGACCACATAGTCAATCTGGTCCCAATCGATCGTTTGCGCCATTGCTTCAATGACTTCATGAAAGCGCTCTTGCAATAATGGCGTGATGTCTTTGAATACGATTCCTGGTTTCGGAAAATCGGGAACATTTCGAATATGAGTTTCAAATGGATGCATCTTATCTCGATTATATCACCAAGCACCCATTCGATAGACTGATAAAATAAAAAAGGGCGTGATGCCATCGGCACCACGCCCTTCGAATCATTTTAACGCGCCCGGCATCAAAAATGCCCCGGGTGTGTTTTTTAGAGCTTCGCGATGAGCGGAGCGATCAAGAGAGATACGACGCTCATCACTTTAATGAGAATCGCAATCCCTGGACCAGAAGTATCCTTGAACGGGTCACCGACCATGTCACCGACAACGGCGTTTTTGTGAACGTCGCCACCTTTTTTGTGACCTTCGATTTTACCTTTTTCGATGTATTTCTTAGCGTTGTCCCATGCTCCACCGGCATTTGCCATATAGAGAGAAAGGGTCGCACCCACCGCAAGTGAACCGGCCAAAAGACCAGCCAATGCAGCAGCACCAAGCACGAAACCTACAAGTACCGGCGCCACTACTGCGATCATGCCTGGAAGAATCATTTCTTTCAGGGCAGCTGCAGTAGCAATGCTCACGATTTTCTTCGGTTCAGGGTCAGCTTTCAATTCCATCAAACCTGGAATTTCTTTGAACTGACGACGAATTTCTTCAACGATCGCACCTGCCGCGCGACCTACTGCCAACATGGTAGTAGAGCCAACGAGGAATGGAAGGATTGAACCAACCAAAATACCGATCAAGATATTTGGATCCGTAATCGCGAGATTCACAACCGCCATGCCCGCTTGCTCACGCACATGGTTTACTTCCATGTTGAATGCAGAGAAGAGTGCAAGAACGGTGAGAATTGCAGAACCAATCGCAAAGCCCTTACCAATTGCAGCAGTCGTGTTACCAACTGCATCGAGTTCATCGGTAATGTCGCGAACTTCTTTACCAAGACCTGACATTTCAGAAATACCGCCGGCGTTGTCAGAGATCGGGCCATAAGCATCAACAGTCATTACCACTGCAGTACCACCAAGCATACCAACCGCTGAAAGCGCAATACCGTAAAGGCCGAGGTATTTGTTAGCCAAGTAAGCAACGAGCGCTACAACCAACATCGGAATAGCAGTTGATTCCATCCCAACTGCGAGACCTTGAATCAAGTTAGTCCCTGCACCAGTGATCGATGCGCGAGCAATGTTCATCACTGGAGTGGAAGATGTATAATAGTCAGTCACTAGACCGATGATCGCTCCACCAACTGCACCCAATGCAAGAATTGCAGTTACGGATTGAGTCACGCCCAACATGTTCATCACGACGTAAGAAACAAGCGCAAGAATGATCGGAGGGAAAATCAATGCCCCACGAAGAACGGTTGCTGGATTCATGTGCTTCATTGCGCGAGAAATAAAGATACAGATAATAGATACAGCCAATCCCAATCCTGAAAGAAGGAGTGGAAGACCAACTGCTACCATTTTATTGGTCGCTTCATCAGCAGCAAGCAATTGAGGGACTTGTCCAACTGTTGCAGTGATTGCAATTGCCATTGCCGCAACAATTGCTGCAATCATGGACTCATAAATATCCGCGCCCATTCCGGCAACGTCACCAACGTTATCGCCAACGTTATCGGCAACAACACCTGGGTTACGTGGATCATCTTCAGGGATTCCTTCAATCACCTTACCGGCGATATCAGAACCTACGTCAGCGGCTTTAGTATAGATACCGCCACCGATACGAGCAAAAAGAGCGATTGAAGATGCGCCCACAGCAAAAGAGTGAAGGATTGGACTGATTTCAGCGTGATCCTTAAATACAAGGTAAACAACGCCAAGACCGATCAAACCGAGACCTGCAACAGAGAGACCCATTACGGCTCCACCGTCGAGAGCGGTCAAGAGTGCATTTGCTTTTACGCCGGTACGAGCAGCTTCAGCAGTACGAACGTTGGCGTTCGTTGCCGCTTTCATGCCCACATAACCTGCCAAAAGACTCAAAAACGCACCCAAAAGGAAGGAAGCTGCGGCTATCCAGCCAAGTCCCATACCGATCGCTACAAACACTACCAAGGCATAAACTGCCAAAACTTGATACTGACGGCTCAAGAAAGCCATCGCACCCTCGCGGATATAACCCGCGATCCGCTTCATGGTATCGTTACCTTCCGGTAACCCCTTTACACGGTAAAAAAAGAAAACTGCCACTAAAAGGCCAAAAATACCGAAATAAATCGGTGAATTCATCCAAATGGTCCACTGGGAATTCCATGCATCCATCGCATATCTCCTTAAACAGAACTAGTTGTATATAGTTGATTATTGAATCGACACTATTCCTTAAAAACAGCCCCATGTAAATAGGAGCTTTTTACGCGTTGCCTTATCGGGGGCTTAAAAAAACCTCTTGCAAATCGAATAATCGTCACTTGACTTTACGCCGTCTTTCAGGCAAACCTTGAAGGCTATGTACGCAGTTATTGAAACAGGTGGAAAACAAGTTCGTGTAACAACAGGTGATATCATCCAAGTTGAAAAACTTGCAGGTGATGTAGGTGCTAAGGTTACATTTGATAAAGTTCTTTTTTTGAGCAATCCCGCTGAGGGCAGCTCCGACGTATCGCTCGGCCAGCCATACGTAAGTAACGCAAAAGTTGAGGCAGAAGTTGTAGCTCAAGGTCGTGGCGATAAAGTCACCATCATCAAGATGAAGCGCCGTAAGCAATATCGCCGCACTCAAGGTCACCGCCAAGAACAGACTCAATTATTGATCACTGTTCTTTCTGACGGTGCTAAGTCTGCGGAACTTTCTGCTGCTGATAAGAAAGTGAAGCTCGCTAAGTTCTTCACTAACTTGAAGCCAAAAGGTCCTTCTAGCCAAACTAAAACTTTGGGTTCTCGCAAGAAGATGACTGTTGCTAAAAAAGCAGCATCCATCGCAGCGAAAGCTTCTGGTGCAGGTAAAGCTAAAGCGGCTCCTAAAAAAGCAGCTGCTAAAAAGGCATAATTTTAACATTAACTTGATTAGGCCGACTTGAGCATTGGGACACCAATCTAGGTCCGCCGAGATTAATGAAGGTAAATCGTCATGGCACACAAAAAAGCCGGTGGTAGTACAAGAAACGGTCGCGATAGTAATCCAAAAATGCTTGGTATCAAGCGTTACGGCGGACAAGTAGTTAAATCAGGCGAGATCATTTGCCGTCAGCGTGGAACTGAGTTTCACCCTGGTAAAAACGTAGGTCTTGGAAAAGACTTCACTATTTTCGCAATGATTCCGGGCGTAGTGAAATTTGAATACAAAGACCAAAAGCGCAAAAAGATTTCTGTTTACCCAGCTTAATCTGAATTCCTGCGTTTAGAAGTTAGGTAAAGACAATCAACCATTTTTAAGGTAAAAACCGAGTCATAATCTGACTCGGTTTTTTTATTTATGAGATTCATCGACGAAGCAAAAATCAAAGTATCTTCCGGACATGGCGGAGCGGGCAGCGTAAGCTTCCGTCGCGAAAAGTTTGTACCCCGTGGGGGACCAGACGGTGGCGATGGTGGTAAAGGCGGCGACGTGTACTTCCTATCATCCAGCCAACTCGGAACCCTCCAAGACTTCCGTTTTAAACGCTCTTATTCGGCTGATAACGGCCAACAGGGCTCAGGACGCAATAAAGCCGGTAAAGACGGCGAAGATATCGAAGTTCGTGTACCAGTCGGCACTGTAGTAAAAGATGCTGAATCTGGCGAAATTATCTTCGATTTCACAGAAGATGGCCAACGCTGGGTTGCTGCAAAAGGCGGCCGTGGCGGTAAAGGTAATACCCACTTTGCTACAGCAGTTTTCCAAGCTCCAAAATTTGCACAACCGGGTGAACAAGGTAACTCAGTTGAACTTCTTCTTGAATTGAAGCTTCTTGCTGATGTCAGCCTCATCGGATACCCAAATGCAGGTAAATCTACCCTGATTTCCCGCATGAGCGCTGCACATCCAAAAATTGCAGATTATCCTTTCACTACCCTGACTCCAAACCTGGGCGTGGTTAAAGTTGCAGACTTCAAAAGCTTTGTTGTTGCTGACATTCCAGGCCTGATTGAGGGCGCATCTCAAGGTCTTGGACTGGGTCATAAATTTTTAAAGCACATCGAACGTACTAAAATTACAGTTCACCTTTTAGATGGCACTCACCTTCTCGATTTCGTAACGGTTCCTGATGATGAAGATGGCGCGAGCACGAAGAAGGCCGCAATCGAACTTCATCGCCTCTACCTTGCCATCCGCAAAGAACTTGAACTTTTTAACCCTGATCTCGTCGATAAAGATGAAGTCATCGTCATCAACAAGGCCGACCTCTTTCAAGGTCAGCCGGAGTTTTTGCCAGAAGTGAAAAAAGAATTCAGAAAGTTGCTTGAAAAAGGCCCTAAAAAACTCTCTCGCCCGTTGATTGATAAAGAACCGCTTTCCATCTCGTGTGCATCGGGTGAAGGCATTCATGATCTGATCCACGTCTTGTGGGAGAAGCTCTCGAATGAGTTTTGATTTTCGGGAGTCGACCGCCCTCTTCGGGGGCAGCTTCAACCCACCACATCTCGGTCACACGCAAGCCATTCATGGGCTTCTGAAGAACCCGGGAGTGAAAAAAATAATGGTATTGCCCTCGTTCGGCACACCATTAAAAAAAGTTTCAATCTCTTTTGAACAACGCATGGAAATGGCCAAATTGGCATTTCGTGGAATTGCTCAGGTAGAGATCAGTGATTTTGAATACCAGAACCAAACGCAATACAGCTGGCAGCTTTTAGAAAAGCTCGGACCTGAACTGAAAAACCCTGCGTTTGTGATTGGTACCGATCAGTTTGAAAAACTGGATCAGTGGTCAAAATTTCCTGCTTTTTTAGGACTATGTGATTGGATCATTCTACTTCGCAAGCCCACCTCGCTTGATTCGATCAGCCCGATCATCAAGAAATATGCGGGAACAGGAATGCTGATCGCCACAGATAACCGAGATGAATTCACCCTGCAGGGAAGACGGGTCAAATTTGTCGAAACCGAAGCAATCGAAGCATCGTCAACTCAGATTCGGGAAGACTTTGCATTGAAGAAGGGCGACGCGATGAAAGAACTCATCGCTGCCGATGTAAGAGATTATATTTTGAGGAACAAGATTTATGGCTAATGAAACAACGATCATTGAAGTGGATGAAATCTCGCTTGCGAAAGCATTTTTAAGTGTTCAGTCGGCTGCAAACAAAAAAGCCGAGAACATCAAGGTTCTTGATCTGAAAGAGATCTCAAGCTTTACCGATTATTTCGTTGTTTGCTCAGGTCACTCCGATCGTCAAGTTCAAGCAATTGCCGATTCCATCGTCATTCAACTCAAAGAAGATGGCTTCACCCCGATCAGTGTTGAAGGGTACCGCGAAGGCCGTTGGGTTGTGGTCGATTTCGGCGATGTGGTCATTCACGTGTTTCTCGATGCTCTTCGTGATTATTACGACATCGAAAACCTGTGGCATGACGCCCGCAAGGTGCCGGTTCCACAAGAACTTTATATCTCTTCACCATCTCACTAGAACGCGATGGTTGTGGCGATTTCATGAAAAAAACGGTGCTCATCTGTTTTGGAAAGCTGAAAACACCCGGCATGGACGACGCCGTCGGTGAATTCACCAAGCGCTTGGGTGCTTACACGAAATTTTCATGCATCGAAATGAAATCAACCCAATCACCTGAAAAAGACGAGGCGATGATTCTTGAGCTACTGGAAAGCCAATCATTCAAAAACAATCACGCCCGCACGCCTCAGATCTGGGCACTCGATGAAACCGGCAAGGCGATGAAAACCACCGAATGGGCGAGTGAATTCAAAGACATTCAAGATCGCGGCCCGGGCGAACTGGTGCTGATCCTTGGCGGCAGCTATGGTCTCAGCGATGCCATCTTGAAAAAGGCACACAAACGAATCAGTTTTGGCCCACAAACCCTTTCTCATGAACTGGCCCGCTTGGTTTTGGTTGAACAACTTTATCGTGCGCTTTCGTTTGCTTCAGGCCACCCCTATCACCACGAAGGGTAAATTGATCGGCATTGCACTTGCAAAAAGCAAGCACATGTTGACTCACCTTCTTTTCTGGATGAAACCTTTTATCTGCCCCGGTTGCGAAGAACCGACTTCAGACACCATCTGCCCCACCTGTCTCACTTCAATGAGAAAAAACAAAACGATGATGAATGCTAAAAATGATGGAATACTAGGCGTTTTTCCAGTTTTTTTGTCTTTTTCAACCACCCACTCCATATTGGTTCATTGGAAAAATCGCGGTGGCAATGATTTACGAAATACACTCTTCAGCCCATCTGAAGATCTGATCAAAGAAATGAAAGCCCTGCATTTTGATGCCATCGTAGGCATTCCCCAATATCATTTGCGAAATCTGAAACGCGGACATGCGTCTGCAATGAGTGTAGCCCGCTTTTTTTCGCATCAACTTTCAGTGCCGTTAATTGAAGATGTATTGATTTTGAATGACAAAACAGGAGCCAAACAAGCAGAGCGAAATTTCTGGGAGAGAAAGTATCTTCTAAATCCGTTTAAAGGTAACCCTGACTTTCAAGGAAAATTGCCCAAAAGGGTTCTATTGGTCGATGACTTCATTACCAGTGGAAGCACCATTGAAAAAGCAGCAAGCGTATTGAGTTTACTGAACCCTGAAGTTGAAATTCACGCTGCCAGTTTAGGCTGGAAACCTAAAACTGGGCCTCAACGTCTGGCGCGTTCTCAACGGACTGGATATTTTCGAGGATCTCGTTTGCCTCGGCAATCTCAACACCGAACTGCATTGCAGGAATATCAAAACGATTAGCAATTTGCTCAAGCGCATCTGACAATCCGAATGAGTCATTGAGAAGAACGTAGTCGGCGTTTGCACCACTTTGCTTGAACTCACCCTCGATCACGATGAAACCCGGTTCGAAACGAACCTGTTCTTTATCAACTGTCGACATGAAGTCTTTTTTACCTACTGGCAAAAAGTCAGGACCATCAAAAGCCTTATTCAAGGATTGCTTCATCTTACGAAGCTTCTTCATGATCTCGTGATTCTCTTCAACTTCATCAGCTTGCAGGAATACGGTCCAAACCGAGCGGTTTGGCTCTACAAAATAACCGAGCACATCACGGTCAAAAGTTTCGCCAGAATCACGGTTCATTGGAATCACCAAGCCTGTTTCAATTGACTGTGTCAACGGCTCTGAATGATGGAACACCACCTGAAGTGCACTCACTGCTGAACTGGTTTTTGATTTTGAAACCTGGTGTTTCAATACTGCTGAAAGTTTAGGAATTGATTTCAATTCAGACAAAGGACCGCAATAATAAAGCTGCTTGAACTCGGTGACCAGACCGTTTGAAAACTGTACCTTGCCACCTTGATCGAGAACTTCAAATTCAACAACCGGTGCCATTTCCACCTTTTTCAAGGACGGATGAAGATCGATTGCCTCACGAAGCATCTCTTCGATTTTCATTGCACTCAAACCGGCAATGCGAATCTCAGAAACGCCCAGATATGCCTGTTCAGGCTTCCAGATCATTTCTTCAAAAGCATCTTGTTGAGCTTCAATATTTGAAGTGCGCTTCCATGTAGGAAGTTTGAAACCTTTATTGCGGAACACTCGGTGAGCGATTCCTTTTTCAATCGGGTTTGCAAATACGTCATTTGAAACCATTTGGTAAGAATCAAGCATTGCTCCGAGAGCGAGCTCACTCTTTACATAAGGCATCACTGGCCAGACTTGTGAACCGGAGTCTTTCACCCAGATGACTTTTTCATTTCGCTTCAACAATTGGGAGATGAGAAATACAGAAGCGGAACCTTCTCCGAAAACGAGAATTGGAGCATCATTAGTTGTGTTTTGACGAGTTGTGTCCATAGCAGAAAATCCCCCTAGATGTACAATCCGATTAGAACGACTTTTTATCAAGGAGTCTAGTAAAAACTTTGACGCCGACACGGGGCAAAATGGCTTTAAACGCCTTAAATTTGCACTCCCAATCCAAGTGATGTTGAATTTGAAAATACTTGCACTCGATCGGGTCTGACATTGAGATGCGCAAAATCAAAATTCACAACAGCATGACGATCACCCAACCAACTCATCGGGAAATGATAGTAAAGCCCCGCCGCCAATTCATAGTTGATGGTGGCGTAAAAAGTGCCAGCCAACACCGGTGAGTATTTAACATAGCCACCTAAAATTGAGCGATCTTCAAAACGATAGGAAAGCGTTGGATAAAGTTGCGGACCATTTGCCCACTGATACCCAAAACGATCATTCGTAACAAACATGGTATTTGCGTACCAACCCAGACACATTTGAAACTTCCAAGGGTCAACCAAGAACGGAGTATCATAACCCAATCTCAAGTTAAGCCCGAGAAACCTAACCTTCACTTCATCAACCACACCTGTCCTGTTGGTATATTGGGTGGATCCAAATGGAAGAGCAGTGAAAAAAGACGAAAATTGAAGAGTGAATGCTTTCTCACTCTCAAAACGATAGGTCGCCGCCACTTTTGCCATTAGGGAATACTGTCCCAAAGAAACAAGATTTGAACGGTAGGTATTGTAAACAACTCCGAGACCTGCTGTTAACTCATTGCTGCTTTCGGCTTGAGTCACTTTTACGGGCTGAACCAATTCAGGCTCAGCCTTCATTTCAGGTGCCTTTTTTTTCTTTGCTTGTGCTGACATAGGAGCTGAAAAAAACAACAGCATCAATAGAATTGCAGAAAGTTTTTTGTTCACTTCAAAAGGTTATGTGATTTTTTTGGGTCTGTAAAATACGGTTTGATGCAGTCCTTCTGGCAACCTTTTTTCCGGGTCACCTTTGCCATACCCCTCGGCACGCATCAATGAGGTCACTGCATTTCGAAGAACCATTGGGACTGGCAATGCGCCCGTTTCTTGAACTTCACTCATCGCTGCATTGATCGCATCATAAACAGCGCGATCTTTCTTGGCCAATGCGAGCGAGACGGCGGCATGAGCGAGATTGATTCTCGCTTCTGGAAGGCCTACGCATTCCAAGGCCTCTTTTGCAGCAATCGCCATCAACAACCCCCGTGGATCAGCATTACCGACATCTTCACTGGCAAAAACGATCATCCTTCTGGCAATGAACATCGGGTCTTCACCACTCTCGAGCATTCGTGCCAGATAGTAAACAGCAGCATCGGGGTCAGAGGCACGCATCGATTTAATGAATGCTGAGATGATGTTGTAGTGCTCTTCAGAAGCCTTGTCATAAGGAAGAATACGGTCGCCCATTTGGGCAAGTAGATCTTTGGTCGTGCCTTCATCGAAACAAGTTTCTTCCGGCTTCAACATGACTATCGATTCAAGCAGAGTCAGTAGTCGTCTTGCATCGCCCTCAGACTGCTGAATGAGCAAGTCACGTGCTTCATCAGTGAATTCCAATCTTGCGGCCAATCCGGATTCATTTGTGACAGCACGATTGAAAACATCGACCAGACTTTTTTCATTCAATCGATCAAGACGTATAACCCTCATTCGTGAAAGCAACGCTGCATTGACTTCAAACGAAGGATTCTCAGTAGTGGCCCCAATCAGTGAAAACAAGCCGTTTTCTACATGAGGCAGTAGACTGTCTTGTTGTGATTTATTAAGACGATGAATCTCATCAAAAAATAAAATGGTTTGTCGCCCCAGTCGCTGATAACCACGAGCTTGATCAGCGGCCTCTTTGATGTCTTTTACACCAGATGAAACAGCGCTTAATTGAATGAACGCATCGCCACGGTTTTCAGCAATGAGCATTGCCAGTGATGTCTTGCCGACTCCCGGCGGGCCCCAAAGCAATATTGATGGAAAACGAGGCGCCTTCAGCCAAGTACGAATCATGCCTTTCGGCCCGAGTACTTTTTCGTGACCGACCCAATCTTCAAGTCTCTTTGGTCGCAAGCGATGCGCAAGAGGTTCGCTTTCAGGTTTTTTGGCTACAGAAAATAGATCGTCCACACGGCCATCTATAGCACAACTGGCCTAGATTCGCTTGGTTTTTGCGGTTTCTTCGTACTGAGCGCTGGAATGCTTGCCTTTACGAAAGCGAGCCTTACGATAACGCGCACGCTTCGGATAAGCAGGATCAATCAGATCGAGCGTTTTCAAAGAAGCCAATGAGCGTACGAAATCGCTTGGAATCGGAAGCTGAACCATCTTGCCAGCAGGAAGCGAAACTCCAGGCGACTTGACATCATTCATTTGAGTGACTGGATCAGGGCTAATACCAAAACGCTTGGCAATATTTTTTGCGGTATCACCTTTGCGTGCCTTGTAAGTCAGGAATGAAACTTCTTTTTTAAAGGTCGGATCGAAATATTTCTTCTGAAAAGAATCTTTGCGACTCAGAGGAATTCTTACTTTGTAAGTTCCAAATTGAGGCGGGGTCAACCAGCGCAACAACTCTGGGTTCATGGATTTGAATTCGGTATAAGTCAGACCCGCAGCAGAGGCGACCTTGAAAAGATCAGCTGGAGAAGGAATCTCAACTTCTGAAAGAATGTCGCCATTCACTTCACCCTTGCGATTCACATGCGGAGTTCTCACTCGCTGGGACATATCGAGCAACATGGTCTCAACAGAATCACGAGAAACAATTGCTTCATCTTCAGCATCACCCGGAGAGTCTTTATTGAGATCAACGATTGGTTCTGCAGTTTCGGCAGCAGGCTTCTCGCCATCGAGTTGATCTGGAAGTCGTTCCACTTCCCCATCTTCGGCTTTCTCGGCAATCATGGCAGCATTCACGCTTTTGATTTTTGAATAATTCTCTTCAAATCCGAACTGCTTACGATTTTTACCTACAATTGCAGCAGCAATCAACTTTGGTACATAGTTTTTGGTTTCAGGGCGAAGATAACTTCCTTTACAGAGGTCCCAAAAATCATTCGTCTTATACTTTTTAATCGCACGACCGACTTTAGCTTCACCCGCATTGTAGGAAGCCCATGCCAAATACCAGCTACCATACATTGCATTCAAGTCTTTCAAGTATTGAACTGCAGCAATGGTGGACTTCTCAACATCACGGCGCTCATCAACCCACCAATTCACATCAAGCCCGTAACGACGGCCTGTTGCTGAAATAAACTGCCATGCACCCACCGCGCGTGCATTAGAACGTGCATTATTATTGAAACCACTTTCGATCATGGCAAGATAGACCAGATCTTCAGGAGCCTTCGCGTTCTTCAGAATCGGCTTAAGGAACGGAATGAAATATTCTGAACGCTCAAGATAATGAGCAAAACGATCGCGACCACGACCAGTAAAGTAATCGACCCATTTCTCAACAGATCGATTCATCTCAACCGGAATGTCAAAAACTGAGTTTTGGATTTTCATTCCGCGATAAACCAATTCACTAGGTAGAACTGAGGTGTTTTCAGATGAAATCGTCAGTGACTGACTTGAATTGGAAGAAGCTGAAGTATCGGATGTACTTACATCATCACCAAATAAACCACCGGTGGTGGTAGTGCTTGCGCACCCAGCCATCAACAAGGTGATGCAGGAAATTGTCAATGTTTGAACAGTAGATTTGGGCGTGAATAAATTCCATTTCATTGCGCGGACCTCCTGATGATTGTAACGGACGACAATTGAAATTGTCACCCTTCTTGTTCAAACAAAAACGGCGGAACCGTCATTATATTGACAAGTTAAAGTAAATGTCAATGAAGCTGGCTTGAATCGAACTTCTTGAAGAAATCTACGATGGTCTTCTCAAGATCATCATCTGAAAGATAGACCTCTTCGACCTGATTGTGGCTCATAAGGAATTGAACCACGAGAACAGCAACGTTTTTGATTGGGATCTGGTAATACAAACCATGAACCGCATTTTCACCGATCTTGTTCATCAATACGGCTTTTGCAGCTTTATATTGGTCTGATTCAGCGAGACCGGTATCAGTCAGAGCTTCTGACTTTTGACCGAGTTGAGTGAGAATTTTTTCTCTCACTTCTTCATCGCTCAAAATGTATGGATTCAGTTTTACATACAAATCCTGATAAACCATGTGACGTGTGCGTGGGTTCAAGGCGATTGACTCGTCCTGCTCCAAGCGACTGACAAGATTCTTAGCCAATACCTTGATGTGATCCTTTTTCGTGAACATTAACCCAATCTTCGCTTGATCATCCTCAGAAGATCAAGTGATTCTTCAAGTTTTAGCAAAATACTCAGTCCAAGGTACGAAACAACGCCGACCCCCATGCCAATCGCCACCCGAAAAAGCACTGAAACCGATTCAGCAAGCCAATGATCAATTGACCAAACCAGCGCCCCCATCCCTAAAGCCGCAACCCCATAAAGGGTCATGGACTTCAATACTTCAACGAGATGGGTGGATACTCCGTTTTGGCGAAATTTTTTAGAGATGAAGTACCAAAGAAGAATTGAATTCAAAATTGCAGTAATCGAAGTGCCGAGAGCCAGGCCGACAAAGCCAAGTTTTTTCACAAAGAGGAAGTTGAACAAAAGGTTCGAACCCACCGAAAACACACTTGAAAACACGGCTAGCCTTGTTTCACCGATTGCATAACAAATCGGAACCAATACCTTCACAACCGAATACGCAGTCAACCCCACCGCATATGCCGCTAGCGCATTTGCAGTACTGACCGTGTCTGCTCGCGAGAATTTTCCATGTTCGAAGATCAACGCAATGATCGGGACACCTAAAAACGCTAAACCGCTTGAAGCCGGAAAATTGATTGCAAACACTCGCTTCACTGTTTTTAAAAGAGAGTCTGAAGCATCTTGATGATGATGCGAACTCCAAGCACGGCTAAAAACAGGAAGTGTTGCAGAGGCTAACGAAACTCCGAAAATACCGATCGGAAACTGCATGAGCCTGAATGCATAATTCAACCACGAAACCGCACCTGCACCTACCGATGTGGCAAATACACTGTTTACGAGAATATTGATTTGGGTAGCGGCCAGTCCCACCGTGCCCGGGATCATTAAAAACATCATTCTTCGAAGCGCAGGATCATTCAAAGAACTGACCGAGTCGGGCTGACTCCATAACGGGCGATACCCTTGTCTTCGAAGAACCGGCCACTGAATCAATGCCTGAACAAAGCCTCCGGCAATCACTCCGTAGGCCATACCCTCTATTGGTTCACGCCCCCACCCCGGAAACAAATTGGCCAACACTACACCGGTAATGATTGAAACCGCATTGAACATCGCTGAAGCGAAAGACGGCATGAAGAATTTTCCACAAGCATTCAAAATGGCCATGAATGCTGCCGCAAGCGCAACCAATGGAAAGAACGGCATCATGATACGGGTCATTTTTACCGTAAGTTCGAACTTACCTGGAACAGAATGATAAGCACCCGCATAGAATTCAATGATTGGCTCGGCAAAGAAAACTCCCAAAACAGCAAGCAAACCGACGATCAGGAAAAGAAAGACGAAAACCCGCGTAGCAACCTGCCACCCGCGATCAACACCTTTTTCTTTTTGAACTTGAATGAACGTTGGCACCAATGCGGCACTCATCGCCCCTTCTGCAAATAGATCACGAAGAAGATTCGGAATTCGAAATGCAATCTGATAGGCATCGGTAGCATGAGAAGCACCAAAGAGCGCTGCAAAAACCTGCTCGCGCACCAATCCAAGTATGCGGCTTAAAAAAACCGCAACACTCATTACGCTTGCTGATTTCAGTACGGAAGAACCAGAATCTTTTTGCTGTTGGCTTTTAGCTGTTTGCAAAAGTCTTCGAGAGCCACTTCGTGACTCCTTCCTCGATCTTGCCCTTGAACGGAGTCGCTAGAAGACTAAGAGAAATATCAACCTGAAGCTGTTCATCTTTCGCAGAAAGAGTACCGCTGGCCATTGAAGATTTGAACGACACCTTTTTTGCTGAATCGTCACGCTTCACTTCGTAATTGCCAATTGAGCTCTTACTGAGAAAGCGATCGATATCGCCAGCTATGGAAGCATAGATTGAATCAGCCATTTTACCTGGTACTTGGAAATTTTTTGAGTAACTTGCCATGAATCAAGTATCACTCCATCTTTCGAGTTCTGCAAGTTCTTGTCCGATTTTAACAATGTCTTCCGGATGAGCTTTTAATTCTTTCAAAAGCACCGGAACCGGCAAGCGATGCGACACCAATCGCTGGTGACACTCGATGATGAGTACGTTTTTCTTTGGCTCGATTTTAGAACCTTCTCTAGCAAAAATGGAGTGTATCCGTCCGCCGGTCAGCGCCATCAACTGCAATGGACGCCCCTTTTCAGAACGGCGTAGCGAGAAAAACCAATTCCTCACTCGAACCACATAACGACCCGCATGAAGCGGATATGCACAAATGCGTTCTGGCTCACCATTTTCTTTTTGGAAGAAACCCTTCACACCGCGGGCACCGTTTACTTCGAAATCCACGCGCTGGGTCCATCTCAATTTTCCAGGAGCATCCATCGGTAAACGCTGATTGAGCCAAATCCACGATTCTTTTTCACTCAATGGCTCACTTACTTCAGTCATGACCGCAGTAAGAATCGAGCTCCAATCAAAATCCGGAACCTGACGGGGAATGAATTCTTCATCCACAAAGCCGGTGTAAAACATCGACTCTTCAACCCACGGGTGAGAAAGCAGATCAAAAAGGAATCGTTCGTTGGTTTGAATGCCACCTGAAATCCAGAGGTCTTTCATGATCGAACGGGCTGCCGACAACACTTCTTTCCAACCATCGGCAAACACCGTGAGGTGACCGATTGAACCACTATCATTCCAAAGAACTTCTTGTCCGGGCTTATAGTCCCAAACCAGACTTCCCTCGTTAGCGCCTTCAGCCCAGTCCGTTTTGGTAGAAACTTCGTGAACTGCCCCAGGATGAGGAATTTTCAGCCAGGTGTCTTCAGCATAAATTTTCAAATTGAGCCCGCAAATCGGTGAGGCTGCCTGTAATTTCGGACGAGGCTTCGGCGGCTGGGAAATCAAGCCCGGAGCCAATGCATGCAACTGCCACTGCAGGGCTTTCGTACGGCCAACATTTTCCCAAAGACGATAAGCGAAATTCGGACGCGCCAACCCTTCGGTCAAATACACCTCACGACCATTGCACATGAAAATCAATCCACCTACGCCGACGAAATCGGCTTTTTCCAAGGTGCGACGGGTATAATCTTCAATCTTAGCTTTTGTTTCGTTGTCGATGCTCTGAGCAGGACAAACTTCGATCCAGTTCTTACCTTCGAAAGTCAGTGAAGCATCGACGATCGGAAAGAACTCGATCTCACCTGATTTCAAACGTGCAAACGGCTGATAATAAGAGCGTGGACTTTCCAGGTGCTTTTCGATGAATAAAAGAGTTTGGCCGGTATATTCCCTCAACTGGTTCAACCAGATCGGAACCCACTCTTGCAAATCTTCCATGCTGCGAATGATTCTTGAACCGTAACCGCTTCGAGCGCGAAAAGCGCTACGAAGAACGAATGGCAAAGTTGCGCGATCATTCTGTGCGAGCTTGCGAATGGTGTTTTCGATTTCACGAATCGAGGTCATCGGCAATTCACCGAAACCAAGATTGGGAACGCCCACATCTTCAGCCAACTGAATCAAATGGTGAGTGTTCCAGAAAAGGTGCAGGGTCTTGGGTGCGACACTGATTGAAAATAAACCAGCCTGCCTTGCCCAACCTTCAAATTCGGAACGTTCACTCCAAAGTGTCACGCCGGGATGAACCCACTCGGCGCCGGTCTGAGCGACCCAATGCCTGAAGAGAGCTTCAAATTGCTCTTTTGCATCGATATCAGTCAGCTTAGGCAACGGAAAATCGGTGAGTTCTCCGCCCACGAGTTGAGCCTTCAGGCCCAATTCTAAAAAATCATTCTTAATCTGCTCAGCCAGAGCGCCCTGCCCCAAAACTAAAATTGTAGGTGGACGAGTGGACCGTTCTTCAAGTAAACCTAATTTCACAATAATCACAGGGTAACGCATGAGAGTTCCAGTTTCATTAGTAAACGCATTTCAAAATGATTTTGAGCCGATTTTGGCTGATTTTTTGATCAAGAGTCAATTAATTGACTTGAATGACCCCCTCGAAAACAAGCGTTACCTCACTCGATCGATCGCTCCGCACGTCAAAGGCTTCTCAGAATTGTTCAATCGCAAGGAAGGCACCCAGACAGACGGCATCGACCACGAAGATTACTGGTCTGAAGGCAATGCAAAGAACAAACGCCTGGCGTACCTGCTTTCATTCATGCCACCTAACCTTTTCCGCGTTGCCAGCGTATGGGCTGAACTCCATCGCCTTGGTTTTCAATTTCCTAAAATCGAAGGTGAATTTCGAGGACTTGAATTCGGCGCAGGTGTCGCATCGGGCGCATGCGGAATTCTGGCCGGTGAAAAATTTGCTCCGATCGGACTTCCTGAAAACGGTTCATTCGCGCTGATCGAACAAAGTAAAGCCGCACTGCAAATGGGCGCAAACTGGTTTGATCATCTTGCAGATCGATATGGAATGACCTACAAATCCCGCTCTTTTCATCGCAGAGTGGAACTCAACCAACCCTGGTTACCAAAAACCGCTCCTCAATTTCACCTGATGGTGATGAGTTTTTTCCTGAATGAAAGTCCTCTCACGCCGGAAGCAATCGCACTTGAACTTTTAAAGACTGCTGAAAATCATCTTGAACAAGAAGGCCTGATGGTCATCGTAGAACCAGCGCTGAAACTTCAATCACGTAAACTTCTTTTGCTGCGCAAAGCACTGATTGAAAAAATCAAAGGCGGCAATTCCTCACTCAAGATTTTGCTGCCCTGTTTGGGTGAACAAGCCTGTGGAGCATTGATCAAAGAAGAAGACTGGTGCCACGAAGAGGTCGATTGGATGCGTCCGAAATACCTGCGTGAACTCGACCTTTTGACCGGTCTGGATCGCCGCACCCTGCCGTTCTCGTACCTCGTAATTCAAAAAACCAACCGCAGCCTGAATGAACTTTTTGGAAATTTTGAGGGCCTCAACGAAGAGCGCTACCGCTTGGTCAGTCCATCAAAATCATTGAGCAAACGCACCAGCGAATTTTTCATGTGTGGCCAAGACGGTAAAAGACGCACGCGCTTCACAAACGAGGACAAAAATCACCCAGAACGCGGAGATTTGCTTCAAAATGTGAAATTACACGGTGAACACTCTCTTACTCAGATTGACAGCGCCACCTTCAAGAAGTATGAATAAGTCATGTTTGGAATTTCATTTGAGCACTTGTTGATCGTCGGTATCATTTTGTTGGTTGTTGGCCCACGCCGTCTTCCGGAATTGGGAAACACCATGGGCAAAGCGATCAAAAACTTCAAAGACTCAATGTCAGGCATTGAAGAAGCGAACTATAAGCGCGTTGCTGAGCAAAAAGAAACGAAGCAACCCTCTACAACAGAGGCTCCTTCTTCTGAGCAAAATAAGCCCCAGGCTTAATTGTAGCAAATTGACCCAGTGTCACTATGACACGGTGTAGCCAACAAAAACACCCCCGCATCATAAGTAATTAATATCACTGCATATCAGGATTACTCATCTTCTGGCATGGAACACGCATTAACTAATAGCGTGACTGCATCAGTTCAGAATGTGCGAAGTCCATTTTGTTCTACTGACTCAGCTGAAAGGCTGGGACAGCATCTGAGATTGAGAACTAGGCAATTCAATCTTGGACCCAATCCCCGCAGTGCCCACCCCGCCTAAATCTCGTGCTTCGGCAGAGAACGGGCAGTCACAAATTTTTTCTCTCACTCTCTCAACCCCAGTCAGAAATGGCTGGGGTTTTTTTGTGCAAATAAAAAACCCGAGCGGGAATTTTTTCCCGCTCGGGTTCATAAAAGGGTCAAACCTGATCATTCCCTCGATCTAGCTAAAAAGCTGAATATCCTTGTCCTTGGACACGACTCGACCGCAACCACACTTAATACATTGATTGCATATAAACCACCGAACATCTTGCTCAATGGTGTAAAGCAGTGCCTCTTCCTTGAAGCGGATAATACCAACCGATGTACGTTCAATGGTAACTGAGCAGGGACGACTGTCAAATAGTTTCATCAAAGATTTTGTAAGATATTTTTTCTTGGATGTACGATATAAGAACGACATGAAAATCCAAGGCGAAGAACTCTGGGAAGGCACATCGACCGCCCTTTTAAAGGCATTGCACATCCTGACCCGTGACGGAAAACTCAATTTAGATTCACGTCGCAAGCTAAAACAAGTTCATCACCTCACTCGCCTGATCGAACCCACCATAAATAAGCTCGCTTCAAAAAATGAGTCTCTGAACATTGTCGATGTCGGTGCAGGTAAATCTTATCTTGGATTCATTCTTTATGATCTGGTTCTTCAAAACCTAACCGGCACGAAATTAACCGCAATTGAGAGCCGTCCGGAACTCATTGAAACCTCAAAAAAGCTGGCAATGGAATCGAACTTTAACCGCATGGAATTCATCTGCAGTAAAGTTGAAGAGGTTGCCCTATCTGAAAATGCCGATGTGGTTTGCACGCTTCACGCCTGCGACACCGCAACAGATGACGCTATTTTACTCGGACTGAAAAATCATGCCCGCGCGTTTGCCTTGGTACCTTGCTGTCAGGCTGAGATCGCATCGCAACTTTCACTCCATCACGCCCTTACCCGTCACCCACTTCACAAACGTGAGTTCGGAAGCCACCTAACCAACGTCATTCGCTGTTTATTTTTAAATGCTCACGGCTTCAAGGTTACCGTCACCGAACTCGTTGGATGGGAACACTCGATGAAGAATGAATTCATTTTGGCTGAAAAAATTTCGACTCCTGATCACCCCGAGAGCCTTAAAGCACGCGCGCAACTTCAAGAACTCGTGAATGAGTTTCAAGTAAAACCAAAATTACTGGTTGGGTTTTTCGATTAAAAACTAAAGCCCAGGACGAACTTCAGAGACATACATGCCTCTGACCACTTGAGTGGCAAGAACTCTTCCAGCTGCAACATCAGATGGGTGATGCACGCCACCGATCAGACGATTTTCACCGATCTTCAACCCTTGCTGAAGAATGAGTTCTTTTTTGTACGGGAACTTTTTAGCAAGTGCGAGCGCCAAAGCATAACCCGCTGTCGAATGGCCGCTCGGATAAGACATATAGCTGTTTTTTACTTTTGGGATACACGGCGTGAGTGAATCATCCGTGATGTATGGTCGTGGACGCTTGAAATAAGTCTTGAAGTAGTAAACTGCCAAACCAGCTTTTGCAAAAACACGCGCAGCCAGTACTTTTGCTTTTTTCACTTCTGACGCAGTCAAGACGCCCGTCTTGGGACCAAAACCATTAGTGAGAGAAAGACTGCTCTGAGTGGCAGCTGAAGCGCACTCTTCGGGTGTACGGTGATCTTGATATTGATGAAGCTCGGTGAAATCACGACGAAAGTCATCACTGCTTACTGTTGGTGGCTCAGGTAAATGATAGCCAAAGAAATAAACCTCTTTTGCTTCCGCTGTAATAGAAGCAACGAATAGCATTCCTGCCAATACCACTGATTTTTTGATCATCTTAATCCACACTTTCCTGTTCAGGATTTAACGCGGAACATAAAGAAAATCAAGGAATCACATTCAGATCTGAGCCTGCAACCCAATGATGAGGTTACGTCCAGGGAGTGGAACTTCGTCTTTCAAGAAAGACACATGATTACGAGCCTCTACATCAAAAACATTGTTCACACGCCAAATCGCCTTCAACTGACCGAGGCCTGTTTTAATTGGCACTTCACCACCGAGATTGACCCTATTGTAACCACTGGTAGGTGTTTCATTTGCCGACAAAGAGCTTTGACCTTCCACACGTTGAAACTCCAACTCAGCCGAAAAAGCTGCATGCCTGTAATTAACCCCAAGGGTTCCACGCATCGGAGTCATGCGAGCCAGATTACCATTATTGGTTCGATCCAATCCACGAACCCAGTCCCACTTGAATTCTGTTTCCCAGTTACCGTTCAAGAAAGCGGTTGGAATTTTATAAAGATACTCAAGTTCAGCACCAAAAAGCTGCGCTTTCACGGATTGATAATCGTAAACCGGAATATCATCTTCAGTTCCCGGTAAACCATCTTCTCCGTCTTCAAATGTTCCGGTTGGATTTAGAGCAATATAATTTGAAAAACCTTGATAAAAACCGGCAAGTCGCCCTTCATGCTCTGAGCCCTTTACTTTCACCGAAAGCTCAACACCGGTGTTCTTTTCTGTTTTAAATCCGGTATTACCGCGTTCAACAATTCCAGTGGCAACGTGTTCACCATTCGCAAAAAGTTCCTGATAGTTTGGTGCGCGCTCGGTATAAGTTCCGTTCAAACCCAGCGTCCATTCGTGCTCACCAGTTGCGGGTTGATTGAGCAAATATTGAAAACCAAGAGAAGAGCTGGGCGCAAAGAAGGATTTCGACTGCCCCACTCCGAATTGATCACTCGCTTCAGAGGTTACATTCGCAGAATCCAAACGCAAACCGAAAGCAGGTTTTACACGGCCAAATGACCACTCTTGATAACCAAACAACGCATAGGAAGCATTGGAAGTTGTAGGCAAGAACGCCTCTACACCATTAGCACTGAACTTGAAATACTGCTGTTGCGCACCAACAAGTAGATCACCTTTTTTTGCATCCACACGGGTTTCAATACCGCGATTTCGAAAAACGGTTCCCACTTCTGAACCAGCGATTTCTTTATGCTCATATTTAGAATACGCCGTTTTAAAACGAACGGAATCAAGGAAGCCCACCTGCTTCACTTCACCGGCGAGATCGGCACGCGCGCGATCCATATTGATTTTTACATCGTTACCCTCTTCTGACTTGGTAGTTCCATATTCGGAAAGATAACCTGAAAAAGCAGTGCCAATGTAGCCACGATCAAAATGATAACTCAACCCTGCTGCCGCTTGAGATGCTCGATTGGCGCTATTCAAAACTTTGTTCTCAACATCACCAACAGTCGGGTCTTTTTTGGCGAATCCGGGCACTTTGTAATCTTCAGACGAACGTACAGAGCCATCGAAATGCAAAACATAATTCCCTAATTTATAACGAGCAACGCCACCCAAATTCTTACCAAGATCGACACTCGAGTAACGCGTGTTGAAAGAGATCTGATTTTCATCGATCAGTTTTTCAGAAATTCGATTGGTTCGAACGTTCACCACACCACCTACCGCACTGCTACCGTAAAGCAGCGCAGACGGTCCTCGCAAAATCTCAAAAGATTCGACCAACATCGGGTCAATTGCAATGGCGTGGTCTGGACTTGCCCCTGAAGCATCGAGTACACCAATTCCATTTTCAAGCATTCTCACCCGATCACCATCAAGACCACGAATCACCGGGCGGCTTGCGTTCGGACCGAAAAAAGAAGAAGAAACACCCGCTTCTTTAGAAAGCGTTTCACCAATAGTCGATTGCCTTTTTCGATCAAGCTTAACGCCTGACACTTGCGATACGGTTGGCAAATAATCAAATGCAGAAGCTTTTGGCGTCACGCCCAGAACACTGATTTCAGGTAGGCGATAGTCTTGAGCCTCTTCGGCGAGTGACAATACAGGTGAAAAAACTAACGCGACGGCTATCAACGGTTTAACTGGTTTCATGATGTCATCTTAATTCAAATGCAAATAGTTTGCATTAAGATTTTATAGAGTTTTTAAATATGTACATTTTAAGTAGCAAATAGTTTAGACTGTCCAGAAATGGCAAAAAAAACAAAGGCCCCAGAACTGACATTAGAATCACTTTTGGAATCACTTAAATCTAATGGCTTGAAATTGACGCCTCCTAGAAAAATCATTCTTGGCACTTTACTAAAAAGCCACGGTCCTTTTTCCGCAGAAGAAATTTACAAGAACTTTGCAAAAAAAACCTGTGACTTGGCGACCGTTTATCGGAACCTTACTCATCTAGAAAACGCCAAAATGATTCGTAGATGTGATTTTGGAGATGGTGTTGCGCGTTATGAACTCATTCATTCAGACCACGATCATCACCATCACTTAATTTGTAAGGGCTGTAAAAAAGTAGAGATCCTTGACTTATGTGAAATGGAAAACCTACTCAATCTTTACGTTAAAAAATACGATTTCAAAAATGTCACCCACATTTTAGAACTCTTTGGAACTTGCCCGAACTGCCAGTAAGCTGATTATTATTTCAATTGAAAATGGATTGGAATATGGAGTGTGATCGGCTTCAAAACCGGATTGCCATTTGCTCCAACAGGTAAAGGCGGTAAAGCCCCAAGCTTTTGAACAGCCGCTAAAGCTGCCTGGTTCAAACTCTCAAAGGGTGTTTTTTTAGAAATTTCCGATCTGGCGATTTTTCCATCCGGAAAAACCTCGAGCAAGATTTCGACAACCCCTTCTTGCTCATTGAACTGCGCATCTTTAGGGTAGCGCTTGTTACGGTTGATGCGATTGACGATCTCGATGATGTACTTCTGCATCTCGGTTGGCGCGATTCCACCACCTTCTTCACTGGAAACCTGATCTGAATTACTCGTCGACGACTGCGTTTTTTCTATCGGCTTCTGAGATGAAATCACATCATCATCAGGTTCATGATGGGGAATACCAATCGAGTGGATGGCCTTATGAAAAGTGCGCTTCACCTGCTTCTCGAGCGAGATCGACTCTAGTTCAATGGGTATGTTTTCACTTACCTTTGGCTCAAAAAGTACAGCCATTGTGATCATCCCAACCAAAACAAGATGCACAACGAAACTGCGAGCGAGCGGTGTTCTGAGTTTTAATTTTAATCTTCGAGCCATTGAGGGAACGGATCCTTCGCTTTTTTCCAGTAATCTTTCCCTAATTCTAGTTCTTTGTCACTCAAGAGACAATTATCGAATTTACGGGTGATCTCGTCTTGATCCATGTTTTGACCAATGATGACCAGTTCCTGGTTACGATCACCAAAACGTTCATCCCAGATTGATTTGATGCGCGCCAGCTCTTCATCATCAAGGTCCCACTCTTCTTGAGGGATCGATGCGTTCCAAACCCCCGCTCCGTCAACTGATGAAACACCGCCAGCCAATGCCCACTGACAAACTGTTTCAGGACGTG
>CALPVV020000006.1 GCA_943327105.2 Nitrosovibrio sp. Nv4 | reverse complement strand
TTCATGCCAGCTTTTTGCTGAATGATCAGATCAATCTCTTTTTGAGCTTCGACAGTAGGTGTTCTTTCTACACCTTTTTCAAAGAATTTGGCTGCCTTGAGTTTTCGGTCTTCACCAAAGTATAGCCAAACTCCATCTTTCTGTCCGTTTGAAAACTGCCCTTGTAAAGCAACTTCACGATTAGTTTGATAAACTTGTAAGAATGGGCCATCATTCACGATTTTACCTTCTGTCCCTACTTTTTGTGCACATCGTTTATCACCCAAGATTTTCGGATTCCAGGTAGTATCCCCTGCCTCAGAGCATGGCTTATGGATGGCGCACCCCTGAAGAAAACTAAAGAAAAAAACAAGAATTGAGATTAAACGAAGTCCCATGATTCATCCTAGCCCTTCTTCAACGCCTGACGAATAAAATTTTTATCGACCTTTGCCTTCGGCACCGAAAAGTCAAACCACTCACGCACATCGGCATCCAACCCGATTCCAAGCATGAAGTTATAAACGGCTTTGCGAAGTCCGAAGCCCAATTGTCCATGATCAACACCTGTGGGGTCGGTGAATTCAAGATCGTTCTCTGAAAAAGCGGTTTCTCCTCGATCAATCTCAATGCCGAACTCTTCCGGCGCATGACCGATGGGTGAATGAGCGGTAGCCGAAAACCGATGCCAAAAAGCAGAAGTCAAACATCCCTCTTTGAACATCTGGCGCACCCGCTCAAGGCTGTCGATGGTTTCTTGAACCGTTTGCGTTGGAAAGCCATACATCAAGTAAGCGTGAACCATGATCTTGGAGTTTCGAAAATTCTTCGCAACCCGCGCAACCTGCTCCACGGTCACTCCTTTCTTCATTTTCACCAGTAATCGATCAGATGCAACCTCAAGCCCGCCCGAAACGGCAACACATCCGGCATCGCTCATCAACTCAGTAACTTCCGAGGTGAAACTTTTTTCGAAACGAACATTTCCCCACCAACTGAAAGCCAACTTTTGCTCGATCAATTTTTTGGAAAGGTCTTTCAAAATTGCCGGTGGCGCAGCTTCATCGACAAAATGAAAGCCGCTTGAGCCACTTTCTTGTGACAAGCGCTTCATTCGATCAACAGTGAGCTGTACCGGTGAAATTTCATAGCGCTTGATATAATCAAGATTCACATCGCAAAAACTGCATTGATGCCAATAACAACCATGAGCCAGCATCAGCTTGTTCCAGTATAGGTCAGACCAGAATCGATGCATCGGATTCAGCATCTCTACCATTGAAATATAGTTACCAACCTCAAGTCCATCAACAGTCGGATACCCGGTCTGACTTTGTGGAATGTCGTGCTCACTCACATCGTTGCAATATTCGACGGCGGTTGAAATTTTATCAGAACGCAGGAACGCTCTCATCAATCGGGAGCGATCACGCTTACCCTGCCAATAGTCGAGCAAACATTCAAGAGGCCGCTCACCATCATCAAGTGTGATGGCATCGACATAATTGAATATTCTGGCATCTTTTAATGATCTGAGCTCGGTATTCACATAACCGCCACCTAAAGCAATTTTGATGGATGGCTTCCATTTTCTTGCAAGACGAGCAATCTTCAAAGCGCCAAGCACACAACCCGGAAACGGCACGGTAATGATCAATATATCTGGGTCAACGGCATTGAACCGCTTTAGTGCCACTTGCTCGAGCATTCGATCAATCAGTGTTGGCATCTTTTCATCTGATTCCAGTTTTTGCATCAACGGATCAAAACTCGGCTGACTGGCTGCAAGCTTTTCCCCGTAACGAGACAACGTGAATTCCGAATCAATCTCTGAAGCCAGTAAGTCGGCAAGGTCATCAATATACAAACTTGCCAAGTGCTTAGCCTGATCTTGAACACCCATCTGACCAAAAGCCCAATTCAAATCATCTTGTGCCAGGGCTTGAAAGCGCGGCCCTTCAGGCAGCAAGGTTCGATGGGCAATCCGGTGAGCAATAGATGGGTCCTTACCCTGTAAAAAACGAATCACAATATCGATCGTCTTTTCATATTCTACAAAAGCTTCCAGAAAAAACTCGGCAGTGACACTCTTTGCGCTCACGATTTCAGAGCGAATAGCAGCAAGCCCACGAGCTGAAAACAACTCCAGAACGAGATCAAGACCGACATCAGCTTGAAAAGCATTCATTCCGCGCGAACGCAAGAATCCAGTGATGAATGTCGTGGCCGGATAAGGCGTGTTGATCTGCACCAAAGGCGGAATGACTGAAAGTATTTTCACGAAATCTCATCGGACGCTTCAGCCCATTTCATGAGTTGTCAGATTATTGACAGAATGAGTTTATTTTTTAAATCTATACCGTTTAACTTGATGCTCTGCCTTCAAAATCACTTGCCATCACCTGCCCTTTCATTCAGCTTTGGGGCAAATGAGAATTTCAATTGTCACCCTCACTGCCATCATCACACTTCTTGCCATCAACTCTGACGCTGCCGAAGTTCTACGCGCCTATGACCACGCCGCTCAATGCGGAACTTACGAATACTATGCACACACCAAAGCATTACAAATGGGCGAATTTTACGATGAAACCGACTTCAAAACTTCGTTGCACCTTGTTTCTCCATTAGAGAAAAACAGACTGGGTAAAAAAACGGTTGAAAAAGAATACCAACAAACAGAAGCCTTCTTGCGTAAGTGGGTTTCATTCTTTGAAAAGAATGGCGACACTGTCTTGAGTGGCAAAACATTCTGTCATGCGCTTTACGATGATGTGGGCTCGATCGGCGTTGGCAACACCGCATACGGAAACAACACCTTACTCATCGGTGAGAGTTTTCTTCAAAACCTGACCCGCAAACACAAAAAAGAACTTCACCTGAAAGAAGTTCCAGCCAGCACACGTGAAATGGTTTATTTGCATGACTTTGCACACCTGCTTCAACGTCAACATCAGTTGTATTTTGAACTGAACATGATCAATCATTCCAGAAGCGACCTTCACGCCGATTGTACAGCCGGGTTCCTTCACTGGCTTGGCCGCTACCATGCCCAAGAAAAAAATCACGGCTTCGAGTCTTACTTCTACACTTTGCAAACCAAGGAATTTGCAACACGTGAACACCACTCTTTCACCGATGCCAGAGCAGAAGCCTTCACTGCAGGCCAACACATCGCTCGTGGTTTTGTGAACGACTACTATTTTGAAGATGGAAAAAAACCGGGCTTCAGACACGAAGGCAAGGTTTTCACCGCACACAACATCACCTCAGCGCTCGTGGTTCAGCAGTGTTATCAATATTATAATTAGTTTGTCCGACTCAGAGTTCTGGATTACGCTATCAACTAGAAAATGAAGCGTTATCTACAGCAACTGCTTGAACAATACTTTTCGTTTTACCTGCTTCCGGGCTCAAACATCATCCGGATTGACCGTGATCATGCTGAGTTTCCAGCAAAAACGGCCAATTCACCCGATTACATCGTATTGAATGGAATCGTGCACTCGGCTAGCGACCTGCAAGAACTCTTCGAAAAAACCCGTTCTCATTGCGCGCCGGAAACGCGGGTGATCATTGCTTATTACAGCAGTCTCTGGAAACCCCTGATCGGTTTCGCCAACTGGCTTGGAATTCGCGAAGACCAAGGTGAAGAAAACTGGGTGGCACCCTCAGACATTCAAAACTTTCTCAACCTGGCCGATTTTGAGCTCTTAAGCAGAAGTCAGCATATCTTAATTCCCTTACCGATTCCGTTCATCAGCAATTTCATCAATCGTTGGCTTGCCCCACTGCCATTCTTTCAATCGATGAGCTTAGTGAACATCGCCATCGCAAAACCCATGCATCACGGAAACAACACGATTAACAAAGCCGACATGCCCTCGGTATCAGTGATCGTAGCCGCCCGTAATGAAGCCGGTAACATGGAAGCTCTCTTTCAACGATTGCCTCAAATGGGCAGTCACACTGAATTGATTTTGATCGAAGGCGGCTCAAGCGACCACACTTGGGACGAAATGCACAAGATGAAGGCCAAATATGACGGTAAAATCGATTGTTTGATTGCTCGTCAGGAAGGCAAAGGAAAAGGCGATGCTGTCCGTAAAGGTTTTGCCATGGCCAAAAATGACATCTTGATGATTCTCGATGCCGATCTGACCGTTCCGCCGGAAGAACTTCCGAAATTCTATCAAGCAATCGTTCGTGGCAAGGGCGAATTCATCAATGGCAGCCGCCTTGTTTATCCGCAAGAGAGCGAAGCCATGCGCTTCTTCAACATGGTCGGAAACAAATTCTTTGCTCTCGCATTTTCTTTTCTACTGGGTCAGAACTTCAAAGATACCCTTTGCGGAACAAAAGTCATGTACCGCAAACAATACGAACGCTTGGCGGCGAACCGCTCATATTTCGGCGAATTCGACCCCTTCGGAGATTTTGATTTGTTGTTTGGTGCCGCTCGCCTCGGACTCAAAATTGTCGAATTACCGATTCGCTACAAAAACCGCACCTATGGCGAAACCAACATTCAACGTTGGCGTCACGGGATGATCTTGTTGCGCATGACTGTATTCGCCGCACGAAGAATCAAATTCATCTAGTCACGATTTAACAAGTTCAATATCGACAAAACTGGCGAATTCACGTGAGCACTTCACCAACAATCGGTCTAAAAAACTAGCTAATGGGTCAAGCCACGCCGGTAATAACGACCAGCTTTTCAACCCACCCACCCACCAATACCGAAATGGTGAATGCGGCTCAAATCGAACCATCTTCAATGCATAATTCAACTGAAACTTAGCAAGATCTCTTTGAAAAACAATGCAGGCCAATGCGCCATTCGCGCCACTGAGCGGGCCAGTGCTTTCAAACTTCCAGTCTTTCACCTTAGGGTCAAACCCTTCATGATGAACATACCGATAGATGAATGAACTGAACCATCCACAGTATTGATCCATGATCAGAATGCGCCCGCCCGGCTTGAGACATCTCATGGCCTCTTTAAAAAATGCATCGACATCGGGAATATGGTGAAACACATTCGACATGAAAATTGCGCGTAGACTTTGATCGGCAAAAGGCATCCGTGTTGCATCCACAATTTGATCAACGCCATCGTAAGCCAACACATCACTGGTGATGGCATCAGGAATCACTTCTTTTAAAAACCCACCACCAGAACCGAGCTCAAGAATCAACCCATCACTCGGGCATCGACTCAGACAATCGCGATAACGCTCATAAGTTTCGAGATAAATTCGTTTGAGCGGCTTTTTACGTTCAATCGTTTGCCGAATTTCGATGATGCGCTCAGGGTGATCGAGATCAGTCACGAATTTTGTCCTCTTTTGGGCGCTGTTTTAACGTGAATAATTGGCCATCCTTGATCATTTGATCAAAACCAGTATCCAACGAAAGTCCTTTTTCGATCACCTTTTTCTTCACTTGCTCTTTCAAATCATAAAACGCCTTCGGCATCGGGTCTTTAGCCGGATCACGGTCAAGCGCATCGACGATTTTCCAAGCCAGCTCAAGCTGCCCCGCCGCAAATGCATCTTTCGCTACAATAAAACAGTTCTGGCCAACTGGGCCGTACATCCAACCCGCAATCGCTCGCACTCTCATATAATAAAAGTATGCCGACTCGTTATCTTTTTGGTCGTGATACACACCCCCCAGATTGACATTCAACAATTCACTATTGGGATAAAGATTCACTCCTCGACTGTAAGTACTGACTTCAGAACGCCAGATCCAAAGTGTCAAAAAGGTGAAGACCGAAAAATACAACATCAATAAGGATGATAGCGTCAGCTCTGGATTCTTGATCCATTTTTTTTGATTCATCCACTCAACGAGAAGGCCAAGCAGAACAGAAATGCCCAGGAATAAAGTGATATTACTCAAATATAACCGATATTCTGCAAACGGATTGATCATCTGAAAAACGCTGTTCGTCGGCATGTAATTCACAAAGTACAAAAGAAGAAAAAATGCCGTGCGAGGATATTTCTTGAATTTCAGAAACATGAATCCGATCGCAATCAACCAACTCAAACCTCCGAAAAAAGCCATCACCGATTCAGTTGGCCCCATCACCGGAGCCTCATGAATGATGCTTTGAATTGTCGGATTGAAAAGCAGTTCAAAATAAAAAACCTGATAATAAAGCTGAGAGGAAAGATAGAGAAAGAACGGATAGAGATTGAAGCCGGAAGTGCCCTTGTACATCGACACCGGATCTTTCAATACATGATAAATTGGAAAGAACAGAAGTGGCACCGCAAAGATAATGGCCCATTTTTTCCACTCGATTTTCTCACCCGGTTTGCGAAGCACAACGAAATCATAACCGAACAACAAGATCGGTATGAGCATGCAGGTTTCTTTTGCGAAAAGCGAAGCGATCAAAATCGCCACCAGCCCCCCCATTCGGGTCAATCGGTATTGATGAATCCAGTAGATCGAAATCAGATAAAAAAAGCTCTGAATCAAGGTGATCACACCCATGATGTAAGTCACCGACTGAGTCTGCAGCGGATGAATCAGAAACATCGCCGTTGTCAGGACAGGCACGAATGGCTTTTCAGAAAATAATTTTTTAAGCCATTGGAACAGAATGTAAGCATTGGTCAGATGAAGACCAAGACTGAAAACCTTGAAGCTCCATGGTTTTCCATCTGAAATCATCCAGTTCATCGCAAATGAAATATTCTGCCAAACGCGGTGCTGCCTTAATCCGCAAAACAATACATCCTTGAAATAGTACAAACTATGAAGCTTGGTGCGATTGACGATTTGACCGCCATCATCGTAAATGAATGGTCCATTAACGGCGACCAGATATAAAATAATGGTGGAAACAGCGATAATGATTAGAAAATTTCTAAGCGATCGATTTAGGCTCATGACCAAAATTGTAACTCGCTCACGTCAGATTTCCAGCGGAAGTTATGATTCGAGCTTGAAATCGTGAATGCGATATACTTCTTTCGCCGCCGGAGCAGCATGGTCACTGCTCACTGACTCGAAAAAAATATGCATCGCTTTTGGGCCAAGGGCTTCTTGCATTGCCACAAGATTTTTAGGCTCGTTTTCAAATGAAGCCACGACTTCACCCCACTCTGAAGCGGCTTTGCAGACTCCGGCCTTGAAAACCAAATCATCAATGTGACGCTTGGGTTTTAAAATTAAACGCGTGCGCTCAACTTCAACAGGGAATCCGCAGTTTCGAAGATGATCAACAGTACCAAAGGCCATTAACGGCACATCGCGACCGGTAAGGTATACAATCTTCGCGCCCATCTCATAAAGCCGTCTGACATATTCCACCGCGCCCGCATGGGGCAGATCATGATGAATGTACTCATTTGAAAAAAAACGTTTACGCCAAAAGTCCTTTGCATCTTTCAGGTGCTTGAATGACTCACCGGTCTCGATCGAAAGCCCCTTTTTGACCCATACGTCTTCAATCGAATAGCCCATGTCTTCTTCCTTCAAGTCAGGAAGAATTGAAACGGATGAGGCTTTCGCCCACTCTTTTAAAATTTCAAAAGAACGAGGAGATACATGAAAAAGCGTGGAATCGAGGTCAAAGATAACCACCGGAAGCTTCTTTTGATCGAGCACTTTTTGAGTGCGAACCATCACCTCTTTCAGCACTTCTGCACTGGAATGAGGGTGAAACTCGGTTTTATCGATCCATTCTTTTCTGATAAACATGATGATCCTTTAATTCTTTAAAATAACACACCCAGCATCAAAAAAGCCCCAGGGGTCTTTTTTTAGCGGAAGGATTCGACCACTTTGTGGCGAATGCGTTTCGGCATGAGTGCATCCGGACCAAGGCGACGTTTCTTGTCTTCTTCGTAATCTTGGTAGTTACCTTCAAAGAACACCACTTTCGAATCGCCTTCGAAGGCAATGATGTGGGTCGCGATGCGGTTCAAGAACCAGCGATCATGCGAAATCACCATCGCCGTTCCCGCAAAGTTCACGAGTGCTTCTTCAAGCGCACGAAGCGTGTTCACGTCGAGGTCGTTCGTCGGCTCATCGAGAAGAATGACGTTAGCGCCGGCTTTCAGGATTTTTGCCAAGTGCAAGCGGTTACGCTCACCACCAGAAAGAATTCCAACCTGCTTTTGCTGATCGCCACCAGAGAAATTGAAACGTGCACAGTATGAGCGAGAAGATACTTCGCGGTTACCCAGAAGAATGGTTTCGTTCTTACCATCAGAAATTTCTTCCCAAACAGTCACATTCGGATCAAGCGTATCGCGCGATTGATCAACGTAAGCGAGCTTCACGGTTTCTCCGACTCGAATCATTCCGGAATCAGGCGTCTCAAGACCAGTCATCATCTTGAAGAGAGTGGATTTACCCGCTCCGTTTCCGCCGATGATTCCGACAATACTTCCCGGAGGAATCTTGAGATCAAGGTTTTCAAAAAGAACTTTATCACCGAATTTCTTGCTGATGCCATTGGCTTCAAGCACCACACCACCGAGACGAGGGCCTGCAGGAATGAAAATTTCCATTTCTTCATCGCGCTTGCCGCCTTGGTTTTCAGCAAGCAATTGCTCGTATGCACTGACGCGGGCCTTGCTCTTTGCTTGGCGCGCTTTAGGGCTCATGCGAATCCATTCGAGCTCGCGAGCCAATGTTTTTTGGCGTTTTGATTCTTGTTTCTCTTCTTGAGCCAAACGATTCTGCTTCTGTTCAAGCCAGCTTGAATAGTTTCCTTCCCATGGAATTCCATGACCACGGTCAAGTTCCAAAATCCAGCCTGCAATATTATCAAGGAAGTAACGATCGTGGGTTACGGCGATGACGGTGCCTTCGTACTTTTGAAGGAAGTCTTCAAGCCATGACACGGATTCTGCATCCAAATGGTTGGTCGGCTCATCGAGAAGAAGTACATCAGGACGCTGAATGAGCAATCGACAAAGCGCCACACGACGACGCTCACCACCCGAAAGATTTTTAATCAATGCATCGGCCGGAGGACAACGAAGGGCTTCCATCGACACTTCGAGTTTACGGTCAATATCCCAACCATCTTTGGCTTCGATGCGTTCTTGAATGACCGCTTGTTCTTCCAAAAGTTTGGTCATCATATCAGGATCAAGATCAGGATCAGCAAAGGCGAGTCCGATTTCTTCAAAGCGCTTCAAATCGCGACCCAATTCACCTGTACCTTCCATCACCACTTCGCGAACAGTCTTGTTCGGATCCAGTTCTGGTTCCTGCTTCAGGTAACCGAATGTGATTCCATCCGATGGCAACACTTCACCGTTCACGTTTTTTTCTTCACCCGCGATGATTTTCATCAAGGTAGATTTTCCGGCGCCGTTCAATCCGAGAATACCGATTTTTGCTCCGTAAAAAAACGAAAGCGAAATATCGCGGAGAACTTGCTTGCTGGGTGGATAGATTTTGGAAACTCGACTCATCGAGAATGCGAACTTAGGTTTTGCCATAGCTAGAGAACATACCAAATGAAGCGGACGAGTGCAATTTGAGGAACCGGCATTCCCGAAATTCGATATAACGCATCTGAGTCGTCAACACTCAGATCGGTACCATCAGGAACATCCTGCACAATCGTAGTTTTGCCCCCATGTAACCATGGCAATGGCAGCTGGGCACCCGCCTCAAAAGTCAGGGCCATGGACTCATTGAGATTCCATTGTCCACCTACGCAGAGGCCAATAATGGCTGAATTCAGCGTGAGATTGGCATCATTAGCGAGTGAAACCCCATCCATTTTAAGACTCGAAATGTCAGCTCCGACTCCGATCTGACGGAATCCGAGTGAACCGGACAAATATAACCAATTTTGGAGCGGGAAATAGCGCGTGCCGGCCTGGATACTCCAAGTCGAAATATTCTTTAGTCGACTTGAAAGCGGGAGCGAAAAATAACCGCCCTCAGCAAAAAAATGAAATAGCTCAAGACCAGGAAAAACAGTTTCATACCCGACCGATATCGGCTGGGGCAACATCAGGCCCAAAGTCAATGCACGTCGAACTGAAGGCGGAGCCGACATTGATGGTGCTGATGCCGAAGCGACCGAAGCGGATAACATCATGAGTAGTGCAAAAAAACACTTACTCATGGACTCACCCTGATCGGATTGGAAATGATCCAAGGATAATATTTTTCGACATAGTTGCTCTTGAATACCAGATCTTCAAGATGGAGCGGCTTCATGAACACATGAATACGGTAATGGCCCGCCGGTGGATTCGCATAATTCAGCGTACCTCCCGCTTGTGAAGCCACCACACTTTCAGCGCCTGTCGCATCAATGAAATGCAGTTCTGAATAGATGGCCGGAGACTCATCTGAATCCATTCCCGGAAATGAGGAAATCACGGTTGGTTCCTTAAAAACCAAGGCAGAAGTATCGCCGGGGACGACCGTTGCGGTAGAACCCATTTCAATCACACTTGCATTCACTTCGGCATGAAAATCAAAACCAACGGGTGAACCCAGACCTTCTAGAACAAAGAAGACCTTACCGTCACGGATCGACGTCTTGATCGAATCAATTGAACTTGAAGTGGTCATCACGAAATTACTGAACATACGGGTCATACGTCGATGTTGATCGAGTCGTTCACCATCAGAAGCCTTTTGCGGAAAAACATTTTCATGCGAATCGTGACCAGCCAAACCGGTGATGTGCCTGTTTTCAGACAAAAGCGTGTTCCACTTTTGAAGATAGACTTCGCTCATTTGAAAGAATTCGACAAAGAGGTAATCGGGGTTTTGTGTGTTGAAAAAATCGAGAAGATAATTCATGAACTTCGCGATGTGTTCAAAAGGTTTGAACCCAAGCGATGCTTTTCTGATTTTAGGGTCGAGATTGGCGTGCAAGTTATAGATCTCGATCGCTGCTGGACTCAACGATCTCAACAAAGTCAGATCACGGCTTTCCGTATGCGGAATCGCGACGAGTGCGTTTGATCCGCCACTGGCAATTGCCGATTCAAGAGTCGTTTTTTCAGTTGTACTTTCTCCGCCGTAAACAGCCTCTCGATCAGCAACGGTACCTGAAACATGCTTTTCCATTCCAAGGGCAAGCATTTTGCCTTCAAGCCCCGGGGCCATGACTGCACTGAATCCGTCAGCACAAGCAAGTCGATTTGCAACCCGGTCACCAGTACCGTTGGTCACTGCCGTTTCACCGTCTTCGAGCAACAGCATTTTTTCAAAGTCAGTCTGAGCAAGGTAGTTTACATGATCAGTATTGAACGTCAGGTTGATGTGGTTTGTACAAAGAGCCTTTTTAAGATCATGAAGACAGTCGAGGTTCAGAGTGCCGTCACTGTTGATACCCTTACCATCACAGGCATCAAAAGAATAAGGCGTATGCATGTGGGTGATCACGCGCTCATAGTGAAACCCGCGTACCGTACCCAGCTCAAGGGTATTCACCAGACCCGGGCTTGGGTCCATATTGGAACAAGCGGTAGTGCAGATTGCCAAAACCGTGGTAATCCCTAGCCTTTTCATGCCTTAACGATAACACCCCCTTGCGGATTGAGAATAAAATTTCAGTTTTTTTTTGACGCTGCCGACAAGTCCATAGGGGCACGGACTATCGCCCCTTTGAATAAAGCAATCCACGGAACGGATCAGCGACTAGAGGAATCGTTATGCTGCCGTTTCGCACGCTCATCACCTTGACTGCCGTACTATTTGGAGTGTTCACTTCATTTTCGATCTTCGCTTATGAATCCGTATTTGACCGACTTGACGGCACTGGCCCATCAAAAAAACGCGTCGATGTTGTTGAGTGGAACGGGAATCTTGAAATTCATGTTTATCCGAAGGGCTCACTAAAGGGAATCGGCGCAAAACTCGATGACCGCGAATCGGGAAAAAAAGTCATGGTCATTGCTTATCATTTGAATGGCTCCAGCGAACCCCTGGTTCGTCGCGCAATTCTTGGAGTTCCATTTACCGGAAACTTCAAGGCATTCGTGGATACTTCGGAAAAAGATTTTGATAAAATCGGATTATCGAACAAGGACCTGACTAAACCGTGGACCCCGTATAAAATGCAACCCCCACCAAAACAATGGGGACCAGACGGCTCAAAATACGATGAGACTTCTACCAAAGAACAGCTGACAGAAATGCAAAAAAACGATGCATCAGATCGTCAACGTTTCGGGGCAGAGCCATCGCGTTCAATGAGAAAACCGGCATCGGTAAAACCGCAAGTTTATGTACATCCTGCACAGAGGGCTAAAAAACCGACTGCGCCGGCTGCACCCGTCGAACATGACGATGGTGGAGTACAAGAATACCAGTGGTAACGTTCTAAGCCTGCTGAACTTCGATCACTTCAGGAATTGCAGCTTTCAATTTAGTTTCAATCCCCATCTTCAATGTCATGGATGAGCTTGGGCAACCTGAACATGCACCTTGCATTTGAAGGTAAGCAACACCCGCTTCAAAACGATCCAAGGTCACATCGCCGCCATCCATCGCCACTGCAGGACGAACTTCTTCATCCAGGAACTTTTGAATCTTGATCTCAATTTCGCTCGACAACTGAGTTGCTTCAGCTTCATCACCAGTGAGCACCGCTTCACCTGCCGTCAGGTGTTTTTCAATCGTGTCAGAAGCGGTTTTGTGAACGTAATCCCAATCCCCTTCTTCTGACTTGGTGATGGTCACAAAGTCCTTACCAATCATGACGCCTGAAATGCCCGCCACCTCAAGAAGCTTGCTTGCCAAAGGCGAACGCGCCTGGGCATCAACGAGTTTCGTGAAGTTTGCCGCACCCTTTTCCAAGAGCTTGCGGTTAACCGAATACTTAAGAGTATTTGGGTTTGGGGTGAATTCCAAAGATACGTATACAGCTGATTGTTCCATATCCGGCTAATCTATACCTTTTAGTATGGATTGATCAAGACCTAATTTTGCTGGTAATTTGCCAATAATTTTGAAAATCTAGGGGGCATGAAATTCATTCCTACGATTCTATCTGGCGGCAGCGGCACGCGCCTTTGGCCTGTATCCCGCACCAAGTTCCCAAAACAATTCTGTGAACTGTTTGAAGAATCGCTTTTTCAAAAGACGCTGACCCGCTTGAACAAACTCGGCTCACCCTGGGTAGTGACGAATGAGTCCATGAAGGTTCTTACGGAATCAGTCATGAAAAATTGCAACGTTCCAGTGAGTCAGGCTCTTTATGAGCCAAAAGCGAACAACACCGCACCTGCGATCGCCCTGCTTTGCAAAGTTCTTGAACAGCAAAACTGTACAAACGATATTGTTGGAATTTTTGCTTCCGACCATTTGATTCAAAAAGAAGACGCATTCTTCGAAGCCGTTCAACTCGGTATCGAATGCGCGAAAAAAGGCATGGTTGCCACTCTTGGTATCAAGCCGACATTCCCGTCAACCGGTTATGGCTATATTGAAGTTTCAAAAGACAAGTTTCTCGGTGAAGCTCGCCCGACCGTCGGCTTCCGGGAAAAACCGGACCTGAAAACTGCCGAAAGCTTCATCGCTTCCGGAAATTACTTCTGGAACGCGGGCATGTTTATTTTTGAAGTCGCGACCATGATCAAGCACCTGCAAAACCTTATGCCTGAAACATGGGCTGCAATCAGCGCACTCAAAGCTGATCTTTCAAACCTGAAGGAAGTTTATTCCAATTGCCCATCTCAAAGCATTGATTATGGTGTGATGGAAAAACTCAAAGAACAAGTTTGCATTCCGGCTGACATCGGCTGGAACGACGTCGGCTCATGGGATGAAATCGCTGCATTTCAAGACTCTGCCAAGAAATTTGAAACCGAAGCCAAAGGGAACTTCTTTTATTCAAAACAAAATCGTGTTGCCGGTTTTGTCGATGTTGATGATTTGATCGTGGTTGATACTGCTGATGCTCTTTTGATCACCAAAAAAGGCTCATCACAAAAAGTGAAGCATATTGTCGATCAATTGAACGCGGCAAAAGATCTTCGCTCACAAGAACATCCTTTCGAATACCGTCCATGGGGTCGCTTTGAAATCTTACGTGACACGGACGCATTCAAATCAAAAGTGATCCATGTGAATCCAGGGCAACAGCTTTCTTATCAAAGCCATAATAAACGTGCAGAACACTGGGTGATCATCAAAGGCCAGCCTGAAGTAGTATTGAATGATGTGGTTCACCAGCTAAAACCCGGTGAAAATATCTATATTCCGCTTGGAGCCAAACACCGCATTCGCAACCCTCACCCAAGTGAAGTGGTGGAATTTGTCGAAGTTCAAGTCGGCTCCTACTTCGGTGAAGACGATATCATTCGTTACCAAGATGATTATCAGCGTTCTTAAGGTAAAGATCTTGAAGCGCGATTACGTCTTGCTGACTTAACCCGACGCGGAAACGGTATTCGGTTACAGGATTATTCACGGTAACAATCTTCTTTTTAACGTTCGGTTTTTTACCAACGTAGATTGTTTTTTTAATGACTTCAACGCGTTCGATTTTTTCGTAAAGAGACGGGTCGCTGATATTCGGCAAGTTTCTCATCAATCGACCCTTGGTTTCAATCGTTGCCAACCAGCAATAGTTCATGATCGAGTTTGGATCATAAGCACCAACTATTTTCGAAGTGTCATAGATTTTTTCGGTAACCGTGAAATTTCTCCCCATATATTGACAATTCGGATCATTCATCGCCTCAGGGTTGATATGCTCGTGCCTCATTCCGGCAACGTGACCGAATTCGTGAAGTGCCGTGTTCTGTAGTCGATCTAAAGAAGAATAACTGTTTTCATAAGCATCATTCCAAGGATAGAAAAGCAGATAAACCTTTTTATCTTTTTTGTCGTTTCGTTTGTAATAACCTGTAGTGACTTTCGATGTCTGGCTAAACGGATCGGTTTCCGTCACACGGTAACAACCACCACCCTCACCGATAAAAGCCATTCCTTCTGCAGATGCATCACGGTAATATTTTACGATCGGGTTGCTTGGCGCAAACTCATTATCCTGGATGATTTCAAAATCATAACCACCTACTGGTAGGTCACGACAGTTTTCCCAACCGACATATTCGATACCCACGCGGTTGATCGTATATTCTTGCTGGATGATATCTTGAACGGCCTTCTTTTGAGCAGCAGTGAAATCATTTTTTACATACGCAGGGTCAGTGTCGATGCCATCACGCCAGCAGACGTGAATCGAACTCTTGGTCCAGGACACGAGTGGTTCAACGATTCCAGGATTTGATTCGAAACGAAAGCCTTGCGCCAAGGAAGATTGAGAACTAAATAGGTTCAGGAAAACAGCGAGCATCAACATGGGGCTGAAGATTAGCTCAACTTGTTTAATTTATCAACTAAATATATTTAATTAATTAAATGTCTCACGCCTCGTGAAACTTGAAATATTCCAATGTCTTACGTAGACCGGCCTCAAGCGAAACCCTTGGCTCCCAACCCAATAGCTTGTGAGCCAGGGCAATCACAGGCTTGCGTTGTTTCGGGTCATCTTGGGGAAGATCTTGAAACACCAATTCGCTTTGAGTTGGAATGATCTTCTTCACTAATTCGGCGAATTCAAGAATGGTGAATTCAGACGGGTTACCCAGGTTTACAGGGTAGCAATGATCAGACTTCATCAAGCGATCAATGCCATCAACCAGATCTGAAACATACTGAAAGCTTCTAGTCTGCTTACCATCTCCATAGATGGTCATTGGCTCGCCCTTCAGCGCTTGGAACATGAGATTAGTCACTACGCGCCCATCTTCAGGGTCCATTTTCGGGCCATAGGTATTGAAAATGCGAATCACCCGCACATCTACCTTGAACTCACGGTGATAGGAATAAATCATCGCCTCAGCATAGCGCTTGGCTTCGTCATAGATGGAACGAACCCCGATCGGATTTACATTACCCCAGTAACTTTCGGGCTGAGGGTGCACCAACGGATCACCATAAACTTCAGAGGTCGATGAATAAAAGAACTTCGCACCGATCTTACGGCATAGATCAAGCAAGTGGCGAGTCCCTTCGGCATTCACCAGCATTGTCTCGATCGGAATCGCAAAGTATTTCGGTGGCGACGCTGGAGAAGCAAAATGCATCACCCAGTCCCATTTCTTCAAACCTGCAATGGATTCAGGCAAAGGCTTCGAAACATCGATGTTTTCAAATTGAAAAAGTGAATTATTTTTCAGATCGTCGAGATTCTTTAAACGCCCGGTACATAGATTATCTAGACCAAGTACAAAATGTCCTTGATCGACAAAATACTTGCTCAAATGACTACCAATAAAACCAGCTGCACCGGTAATCAGAATATTCATGAACTTCTGCCTAATGTGATGACTTTCATACCGGCTTTTTTCAAGACAGCAACATCAAGGTGATTGCGACCATCAAGCATGAGCGCATTGCGCATGTCTTTTGACAATTTCGAGAAATCAAGATCAAGAAACTCAGGCCACTCAGTCACCAAGACCACCGCATCTGCTTCTTCAAAAACCGCTTCAGCTGAATCGGCAAATTGAATTTCGGAATCTGCCCATTCCTTCTTCGCACGACTCATGGCAATCGGGTCAAAGCCAACGACCTTGGCACCACGATCAATCAACTTTTGAGCCACATCCAATGCCGGCGCATCACGAAGATCATCCGTGAAAGGCTTGAACGCAAGACCAAGAATTCCGATTTTGCGACCCTTTAAAATTTTCAACTCACTGGCAAGAATTTCAACCATCCGAATGCGCTGACGAGTGTTCACTTCTTTTGCCGCCTGGGTGATCACCATCGGAAGTCCGTACTCTTTACCGGTTGAAATCAACGCGGCCGTATCTTTACCAAAGCAAGAACCACCCCAGCCCAGACCCGCTTGAAGAAACTTGTTTCCGATTCGGGAATCAAGACCAATCCCCTTGGCAACGTGAGTGATATCGGCGCCTACTTTTTCTGAAAGTTCTGAAATTTCATTGATGAACGAAATCTTGAGCGCCAAAAATGCATTTGCCGCGTATTTGATCAATTCAGCCGATTGAAGATCACTCGACAAGAAATTCACCATCTTGAAATTTTCAGGACGAGGCAAGAAAGACGGCGGAGTAAAAGTCTGCTCGATCAATGGCTGATAAAGCTTACGCATCACAGAGACCGCTTTTTCATCATCTGAACCAACCACTACGCGGTCGGCAAAGAGCATGTCCATCAATGCTGAACCCTCACGCAAAAACTCAGGGTTAGACGCCACCACGAATTGTGATTTAGAATTTTCATTCTTTGCTCGGAAAGCATCACGAACCAGGCTCTCCACCCAGTTACCTGAACCGATCGGCACGGTAGATTTATTCACAATCACGACATAAGGGCTTTGAATGTGCTCACCCACTGACTGCGCCGCAGATTTCAGGTAAGCCAAATTCGGATTCCCATCAGCAAGTGATGGGGTACCAACAGCAATGAAAATCACTTCGGCCTGCGAAAGCGCGTCTTTTGCAGATGTCGTAAAATTCAAACGCGAACGGGAAGCCGCCATCAACTCATCCAGGTGAGGCTCGTAAATCGGCGAGATTCCCTGATTGAGTTGTGCAATTTTAGCCGCATCAACATCTAAACAAGTGACATCGTGACCGAGAAACGCAAGCGTCACCCCGGTAGTGAGTCCGACATAGCCTGTTCCGATAATTGCAACTTTCATGAATATATTTTTCCGCTTATTTAGATTTTTGGATCAAAGTCATTTTGCTCACTGCCCGTCACACCATCAGCATCTGAAAGCTCATGGCCTTGTGCTTTACGGGTAAGTGGGAACAACACGCAGTCTTTGATGTTTTCAGAATTGGTTACAAATTGAACCAAGCGATCAATACCAATACCCCAACCAGAAATCGGAGGCATTCCGTATTCCATCGACATGACGTAGTCTTCATCTTTCACCATTGCATCTTCATCACCGGCAGCATTGAGTTTTGCCTGGTCTTCAAGACGCTTCATCTGCTCAACTGGGTCAACCAACTCGGAATAAGCATTCACGATTTCAACACCATTCACGACGAGCTGAAAACGATCAGTCAACGCAGGGTTTTTATCATTTGCACGGGCAAGCGGAGAAAGATCGATCGGGTGTTCGGTCAAGAACGTAGGCCCCACCATCTTTGGACGACTCACTTTTTTATATAGAGTATCGATCAAGTTACCACGACCCAATTTTTCAGGGTGTTCTTCATCAAGGTTGATGCGCTTGTCTTTGATCGCAGCAAGAAGCTCAGGAGCTGTTTTATGCTGATCAATGTCGATTCCGCAATCTTGCAAAAGAAGGTCACGGAAAGTCACTACATTCCAGTCACCACCGAAATCAACTTCGGTTTCTTTTCCATCGGCAATGAGTTTCAGTTTGGTGGTGCCCAAAGTTTTCTGGAAAAGGGTTTGGAACAAGCGTTTCATCAAGTCCATGTTGTCTTGGTAATTCCAGTAAGCAGAATACCCTTCAACCATGGTGAACTCTTGAAGATGGTTCGGCGATACGCCTTCGTTGCGGTAACAACGCGCGAATTCAAACACGTGATGGAAACCACCCACAACCAGACGCTTCAAATAAGTTTCAGGAGCGATGCGAAGGAACATATCGATTCCAAGCGCATTGTGGTGGGTTTTGAATGGTTTTGCGAGAGCACCGGAAGCATTCGGCTGTAAACTCGCGGTTTCAACTTCAAGGAAATTTTCATTCTCAAGGAAGTTTCTCATTTCACGAACAATTTTAGAGCGAAGAACAAAACGTGCGCGCGCTTCTTCACTGGTGATGAGATCAAGGTAACGCTGACGATACTTGATTTCGACATCTTGAAGGCCATGGAATTTTTCAGGCAATGGACGAAGACACTTACCCAAGAAAGTGAAGTCTTTCACTTGAACCGTTTTTTCGCCTACGCGAGTAGTGAACATTTCACCTTTTGCGCCAACGAAGTCACCGATGTCGACATAATCAACGAACTGCTGATACTTCTCGCCGAGGTCATCGATCTTCATGCAAAGCTGAATTCGGCCTTCGAGATCTTGAATGGAAAGAAAACTGAGCTTACCCATGCGGCGAATCGCAATGATTCGGCCGGCAACACTAATGTCTGCTGTTCCGTCTGGAAGCGCTTTCACCTCTTTCAAAGAGTGAGAGGTTTCATACTTCTCAGGGTAAGCAGGAATGCCTGCTTCAATGAGTTTTTGAAGTTTTTCACGACGTACGCGTTCTTGTTCCGGGTAATGAGAAAGGTCTTGTTGCATGAGGGCTAAGTTATCATGAATACACGATAAAAAGCCACGCAAAAGCCTTCAAAAGCTAGATTTTGAACCCGGCAGTTTCAGAGTCTTTTTTGAAGATTCGAACCGTATCCAGACTCAACTCTTCCAACGTTTTGAAGCCCGAATCCAGTTTAGCCAGTACATCAAAAGGCACCGTGATGATTTTGCAACCCGCACGTTCTGCTTCATAAATGTTGTAAACTTCACGAGTTGATGCCCAGAGACACTCGATGGTGTTGCCACCACTCTCAGCATAGGCATTACAAATCTGCGCTGAAGCGATCATGGTCGGGATCGGATCGTGGCCAAGATCAGCAGCTCTTCCTGCAAACACAGAAATAATCGCTGGCGCACCCTTTTCGACTGCCTGACAAGCCTCAACCACTTGCTTTACGGTATAAAGCGCCGTGATGTTGAGTTTGATCCCGGCTTTGGTCAGGGTTTTCACCAGCTCGATCGATGATTTGCCTTCGCTGTTTTGAATCGGAATCTTCACATAGACATTCTTGCCCCAGGTCGCAATTTCACGAGCCTGTTTTTCCATCGTCTCAAAATCATCGGCAAACACTTCGAATGAAATCGGTTTTTCCTTGATATGGGTGAGAATGTCCTTACAGAAAGTACCGTAATCACTCACACCAGCCTTCTTCATGAGAGATGGATTAGTGGTCATACCACTCACCAGCGGGTTTTGATTCATCTTCAAGAGAGAATCTTTTTCAGCGCCATCGGAGTAGATTTTAATGGAATAATTTCTTTTTGATTTCATTGTTTAACCTCGCATTTTACAGCGGTTTTTCCAGTAATCATCGCAGCAGTATCACAGTCTGATTTTTTAGATGCCTGTTGCTCGGTGGCAATCGTACCGTAGTATCGATAGTCATAAGACGTCCGAACCTTCATTTTTTCAAATGTATTTCCGATTTTTTTACGGAGTCCGCTTTCGCCCTCGAACGCGAACAATTCACTGTTTTTGGGCTTCACATAAAAATACATCGGGTCAACTGCAGCTTTCACCAGAAAACTAGCCGGAGTCATTTCCAAAACCTGAATTGCTTCACCATCAGCTGACTTGTCATCTTTGATTTTGTGAACATTGAAGGTGAATGAGTCACGACGATCGAGTACCGCCATCTTGATCTGAACAGTCTCGCCTTTAGCGATGCGTTCAGCATTGGCCTTTACGTAAGTCAACATGGTCGAAGGAACCACTAGATTGTCTTCGGCATTGTCTTCCGATTTTTTCACGCTTCGATCATTCAAATCAGTGACTTCGTAATAAGCAATTCCGTTTTTTACCTCAAGCTGAGACCGCTTACCGATTGCACGATTTTCGATGATGGCTTTTTTAACTTTGCCGTTCTTTTCCCACGACTGTTCAATGACCTGATCACCTTCAGGACCACTGAAAGTAACGTAATTATAAATCAGTTCACCTTCTTTTTTGGCTTCAAGGTGGTACCGACCGTAAGCACTTGCTTCGCACTTTACGCCTTGCAATATCCCCTTACAGTTCAACGGTAATGAATCTTTTGGATAAATATGGCCTGTAATTTCCATCAACAAGCCATTTGCGGGCACAGTTGCCGTAGAGGCAAAAGCCGGAGCCAATGATAAAAATAATCCAGATACTACCAGTGAAAATGAGTGATTCTTGATCATGGGGAACAGTGTACCCCCCACCCGATTACTCTGCAAGCTTCGCTATCGCAGCGGAATTTTGGCGGCGAAGAAACCACTCATAAGAGCGGGCTTCAATGCGGGTACCGAAAGAATCGCGCACATAAAATGAGCCCTTTTTTCCTTCACAAACACTTGAATCGAGCTCATAGCAATCGCCAACAAGGTTATCGTCATACCCGACAATCACGGTTACGTGCCAATAGTCTTCATCATTCCCGACAGTGATAATCGGACTTTCATGATTCACCAAAGACTCTTTCACATGATTAAGATGCTCTTGATTCAAAACTCCTTTTGAGTATTTGTCGTGAGAAAAAAGATAGATGGTTTCAATCTTAGGGAGCTTGACGCGTGGTGCGCTATCGAAGTTTGCAGGACGATTCCAAACACTGTAGTTAATATCACCATCTTCATCAAATGATTCAAACGGCATATCTCGGGTCAAAACTGCCTCACCTGAATCGAACTTCAAAAAAGCATCTTCAAACCAAGAACGCGAACGCTTCGATGAAAAATTTTCCGAAATTGTATAACGCTCTGAGATATCAGTAGGGCCATTGGCTTCAGGATGACGAATCCCCAGTTTCTTGCTGAGCAAGATTTCCATCGCGCCGGTCGCAGCCATGAATAGACACGTATTCACTTGGCCCTGATTCGGAGCCTCTACCACATAGTCATTCAAGCCCGTGTAGTGAGAAGGCAACCCTTTTTCAGCTTGAGCAAAGGCAACCGTAGTACAGGTCAAACCAGCGATGATCAGGCAAAGATGAGCCAAGAAAAATTTCATGAAAACCAAAATAGACAATCTTTCAGAATTTACAACGGTAATTTTTTCTCTTCGAGATCAGGCTCCAAAAAAACTTTCGAGAAGGCATCGCCTTTCATGTTTTTCATGAGCACTTGAAGCGGATAACGCGCAACCTCTCCCACCAAATTCGCTGGTGCATCTACACCGTCAACCGCCAATCGAGTACTAAAAGTAGCCATTTTTGAGGCAATTTCAGAAGAAATACGAGAATCGGCCACCACAAACAGCAGCTCGATATCGGCATCAGTTGAAGGCTTGAAGAAATAAGAGATCTCTTCAACCTTGCCACCAGCGGCCTTCATGCCTGATGAAATTTTTTGAATAATTTCGTTTCGGAATGCGTCTGAACCGAAAGGAATGCGGTAGCGCAACTGGGAAGGCGAAAAACTCATGCCCGAAACTGCACCAGATGAACCCATGAGTTTTGCGAAATTTTCTCGATTTTGAGCATTCGAACAAAAAGATCCCGCTTCTTTCCATGAGCGACAAGCCCAGAACAAGTGAAGTGTTTGATTCACCGGATTCACGCGGTGATCTTCAAGCGCTTTTTCTTCACCCGGCTGTGCCTGCATGAAATCACAGGAAGGATTTTTAACCGGTGCACTTTGATACTTGAGGGTTCGGAAAAACTGTTTTGGAATCGTCACCGGAAAATCGTCGCGGGAAACCAAGGTGATTTCTTTCGGATTCCATTTACGGACCCGATAAGGTCCAGATGAAACCCAATTCTTTTTCGGGTTTTTTTCTTTCAAATTGGAGGGATGAAAGACTCCGGCCATCGGATGCGACAGCACCGACTTCATGAAAACTTGTGCATCAAATGCTGCCGGCAAAGACTTCCATACAAAGCGCACTTCGGTTGGTGATACCCATTGCTGTTCAGCTGAAAGGTAGGCGCCCCAATACAAATCTGCCGACCATTTTTCAAGATAAGGCTTCGCCCACTCAAACGATTGCTTCCAGTGCTCTGGCAAAATGGGTTCTTGGTTTGAAAAAGTAAGGCCTGTTTTTAAGCGGAGAGTCAAAACTCCGGCCTGCTTACCTTCAGGCTTCCACTCATCGGCTTCTTTTAAATGATACAGCGTTCCAATAATTCCTTGATGAGGACCAAATTCTTCGGCCACATACGCATCAACCGGAGAAGACGACATCGGCAATTCGTAAAGCCACACATTTTTGACCTCTTCAATCACGTAGGCCTTCTTAGAAAGGACGAACGCGATCACATTGACACCAAAAGCGAGTACGAAAACCAGGAAGGCTAGCTTTGTTTTAGACATGTCATCTGTGTTACACTTGTTACAGATCACATGCAACTTGAAGAGTTCTTAAAACGACAAGGTGAATTCGCCCTAGGGCACCTACCCACTGAAGGATTCCATCCGGAAACGAGAAATCTTTCTGATTTGGCACACCAAGACCTTGGTGCTGCAATTAAAATCGTTCAAAACATCGACCTTGCAGCGATGGAAAAAACCGAAGCCCAAGCCAATCGCATTCAATTACTCAGCGAAGTCATTCAGAAGACACTGAAAAACAAACATCGCATCTTTCTTTCCGGATGTGGCGCCACTGGGCGACTTGCTCTGGCCCTCGAATCAACCTGGCGAAAAGCATTCGCTGACAGCGAACAGGAAAACTCGGTTCAAGCATTGATGGCGGGCGGTGATTTCGCCCTCGTCAAATCAGTTGAAAATTTCGAAGATTTTCCCGACTACGGCCGACGACACCTCAATGACCTCGGCTTTAAAACCGGAGATTTACTCATCGCCATCACCGAGGGTGGTGAAACACCTTATGTGATCGGTACGGTTCACGAAGCTCTTTCACACTCGAGTGAAAAAGGCTTTCAAAAACCCTGGTTCGTCTATTGCAATCCGGCTGAATTACTGTGCAAGACCGTCGAGCGTTCACGTATCGTGATCGAAAACAAAAATGTTGAAAACCTTTGCATTGAAACCGGGCCAATGGCGCTTTCTGGAAGCACCCGTCTTCAAGCAGCAACCTCGCAAATGCTCGCGGTCGGTGCAGCACTGTGGAATGACTTATCTCTCATTTCTCGACTACGCGAGGGCTACGCGCTTTTCAATCTCGCTCAATTCCTGAAACCCGTTGCGGAATGGGAAAGCACTGTTTATCGCGAAAAAAACTTCGTCATGTACCAGACCGAAGATTTTCCGATTGCCGTTCTGACTGACACCACCGAACGATCGCCCACTTTCAGTCTGACCCCATTTGAAAAACAACGCGATTTTCACGCTTCTCACTATTCACTCTGTTATTTGGGCATTCCTTCAGTAAACGATTCTGAAAGCTCGTGGGTTGAGATCTTGAATCGTCAGCCGATCGGCCTAGAGTGGCCGGAACTGAACGGACGACTGGGACGTGAATCGATTCTTGAATTCGACTTCAGCAACAAGTTCCTGAATGCACGCGCGCTGAAACTGTTTCCATGTGAACAGAAAATGATTTCACTGAACAAACTTGGAACTCGCCTTGAATTCTTCACTGATCAATTCTCATCGGTTGCAGAGTCAGACCTGCTTCTTCACCCGCTTCTTGAACAATTATTCGTAAAAATGATCCTGAACACCCACTCACTCATGGTCATGGGCCTTGTTGGTCGTTACGAAGGGAATGTGATGACCTGGGTGCGCGCCAGCAACGGAAAATTGATCGATCGTACTCTTCGCTATCTCGACTTTCTGATCGATAAACGCAACCTTGCTAACCCCGGACGGGACAGGCTTCTTGAAATGATGTTTTCGGAAATGCCGACCATCGGCCCGAACGAGGCAATGGTCCTCAAGATTCTCGAAAAACTGACCGTCAATACACACGACGCGAAATCAGAATAACCCGATCATAGATCGCTTTTTGGCTCAATCAAGGAACCAACACTTCCGATGAGAAATCATCGGGAGTTTTATGAGCAAGAAGTTTTCATTTTTTATCGCGCTTAGCTTGGCCAGTTTGTTTTTTCTTTTTTCAGTCACCACTCGTGCTGCAAAAGTTGAAGCCGACCATAACAGATTCTTAACTACGGAAGAAGTCGTTTCGCGACTTTCATCAACCCAACCGGGACGAGCACCTGCATCGATCGCATTCGGTTTGACTCAAAATCACGTCGACCTGAGACACTTTGATTCTCCTGTTGTGAATCAATTCGGCGGAACCTGCTCGGCCTTTGCCACCGCTGCAGCAATCGAAAACGTTCTTCACTCAAAAGGCATTCATAAAGATGTATCCAGACGCGATTTATGGAGCCAGTATTCCGCTTACGACATGGATCATGCGATTTCAGCGGCATCTCGAAACCATGTGACTGAGTTGCAATATTGGCCTGATTACGGGACTCGTAATCCGGATTATCAGAGTTACCGTTCCATCAAAATCAACCGAACCACCCATCACCAATATAATCTTGAAACCGCCGTACAAGCACTCGATCAGGGTCACCCGTTGGTCATGGCAATTCAAGTGCCCGCTGATCTTTCAAATTGCAAACCGACGATCAATGCAAAATCTCCACGCACCAGAGGCGATCATGTTGTTGAAGCCGTGGGCTACCATCTTGACCCGTCTGTATCGGGTGGTGGTTATTTGATTTTGAAAAACAGCTGGGGCGCGGAATGTGGTGACAAAGGCTATCACTACTACCCGTTCGCGCTCTGCAAACGAAAAGACCTTTACTGTTATTTTGTCGAAATCGATGAAGTCGAAGCCATTTAAAACCGGAATTCAAAACCGGCTCGAGCAATGATTCCACCAAAGTCAGCCTCAAACGCAGGCAATAGCAAACCATCAGCGCTGGTGTTTTCAGGGGCATTCAATGCATGAATGCGATAACCACCTTCAAGAAGAAATGATGTATTCGAAAACAAAGCAACGCTAGCTTGAATGTTTCCGTAACCAGTGAAATTAAAAGCGGAGTATTCAGACTTCTTTCCGTCTTTCTCAATACTCAGATTGGTCATGATTGCAGCACCCGAATACGCACCGATTCCGAGACGAAACAACTTCGTACTGTAAGGCACAATTGATAAGCCGGCCATGAGCGGAAAAGTACTGAATGAAACAATCGAACCACTTTTCTTGTAGTACTCTGCTCGACCCGCAAGATAAATCATCGGCATCAACTTCAGTTGAATCTCTAGCGTTCCACCTACCCCTGTTTTTACATCAGAAACATCAATCGCTGCTGGAATGCCGGTAAAGTTCAAAAGCTGCATTCCACCGGTCAGTTGAATTCTTGCCCGATCTTCTTTTTCAGGGTCATCGTCCGGGGACGTTTTTTGCGCCACTGTTTCAGGTTCCGCTTTCAATTCCGGTGTGGATACGAAAATTTCGTTGCCTGATATCCAGCCAACTGTTCCACCCGGCACCCTCACTCTGAAATAACCATTAGTCTGGGTGTTGCTCACCTGAACCGGAGTTTCCTTGGGTACGCTATCGATCACCGTAGAACCAGGCTTTGGGTTTTCAAAAATCTTGGCCGAATCGACCACTACTTTGCCATTTCTAGCCGCTTGCGCTGGAAGCACCGACAACATCAATTGAAGTAGAACCACAATCATGATTTTTTTCATTCTCATCATTCGGCTATTACCTTCACTTCTCCATCCGCAAATTTCAACTGCAAGACTTGTTTTGATTTGACCTGTGATGCGCTTCGAATCAGTTTCTTTTGGTCGTCTTGAATCAATGCATAACCGCGTGAAAGCACCGCCAAGGGCGACAAGGCATCCAGCTGTCCGGTCAGTCGTTCCAGTGCCATTTTTTTCCGCTCAATCAAATGTGCAATCAATCGCTCCAGTCGCATCGAAAGCTCATCCACCTTCTGGGCTTTTTCTCTCAGTTGGTCGCGTGGGTTGCGAAGCCTTGCGGCTAAAGCTTCGAGTGAACGCCTTTTCAATAAAATCTCACGCCTCATCGTTTGCGACAGTCGCATGTTCAATTGCTGTGAACGCTCACGAAGCTCTACCCAGTGCTGGGTGATGATCTCTGCTCCGGCTGAAGGCGTTGGCGCACGAAGATCAGAGACAAAATCGGCAATCGTAAAATCAATCTCATGCCCCACCGCTGATACCACTGGAATTTCGCTCCTTGCAATGGTGCGAGCAAGTTCTTCATGATTGAACGCCCAAAGATCTTCAATGCTTCCACCACCACGGCTGAGTAAAATCACATCTCCTAAACGGTAATGATTCGCGACCTTCAACGCTTGGATCAGTTTTCCCGGAGCCTCTTCACCCTGCACCAATGCAGGAACAATGATCACTTCCACAAAGGGTGCACGACGTTTTAGCACGGTGAGAATGTCCCTCAAGGCCGCTGCCTGAGGAGAAGAAATCACTACGATTTTAGAAGGATACTTGGGCAATGGACGTTTTCGTTCTAGCTCAAAAAGGCCGTCTTTTTGCAGCTTTTCTTTCAATTGCTCAAAAGCAAGTTGAAGCGCCCCCGCCCCCAGAGGCTCAATGACATCGACCAAAAGCTGATAATTCCCACGTGGCGCATAGACCGAAACATTCCCGCGGCAAATCACCTGCAAACCGTCTTTCAATTGAAACCCGGCTTTTTTCTTTTTTCCCCAACCAAATGCGGCGGCACTGATGGTGGCTCCGTCATCTTTCAAAGAAAAATAGGCGTGCCCACTGGTGGCTTCTTTCAGATTGCTGATTTCACCCTGCACCCAGATTTCGCGAAACTCACCCTCAAGGTTACGCTTGATCTTCATGGTGAGCGAACTCACCGTCATTGCATCTGATGCCGGCGAAGAAGAATCATTCTGATTTCGGAACAGAGGTAAATCTTCGTTGCTCATTGTTTTTTGATTTTTTTGAATACTTCGTAAGACTTCAAATACTTCAACGCCTGTGCAACCTGATTGTCTTCTTTCGAGTTGAAGGTCATTGGCGTCATTTCTGAATTGTCTTCTTCTTCAACCTTCTTGGCTTCTGCTGACTTGTACTTGTCATTGAATTCCTGAACGGTGAACTCATCACGCGATTCCTTACCCTGAGCATTGATCAGGTGCCCCTTCAAATCGCGTTCACGGGTTGCATCACGCTTGATCTTCGCTTTGGCTAGCAACTTTGCATCGTATTCTTCAAGGAAGATATCAGGCACTACGCCTTTTTCCTGAATACTGACCCCATTCGGAGTGTAATAACGGGCAATCGTCAACTTAAGACCAAGCTCGTTACCCAGATCAATAATGGTTTGAACCGAACCTTTTCCAAAAGTCGTATCACCAATGATCATTGCCCGATGATGATCTTGAAGAGCCGCGGCCACGATCTCAGCCGCTGATGCGGTACTGCTGTTCACCAGCACTACCACCGGAAGATCTTTTCTTGCTGAACCTTTTTTTGCGTATCGAACGTCTTTATTGTTGGTGTCACGACTGATGGTCGAAACAACCACACCCTCATCAATGAAAAGAGAAGAGACTTCAACTGCCTGTTCAAGCAATCCGCCCGGATTGGTTCGAAGGTCAAAAACGATTCCTCTTAACCCTTCTTTGCCGTTTTTCTTTTCCAACTTTTCCAGCGCCGACTCAACATCTTTGGCCGCAGTTTCAGTGAATTGAGCCAATCGAATATAACCATAGCCCGGCTCAAGGTCGTCCGATTTCACAGCTACTACTTTCACAATATCGCGTTTGACCGTGATATTCTTAAACTTCTGCCAACCTTTGCGAAAGATGGTAAAGGTAACCGGACTACCGTTTTTACCGCGCATTTTTTGAACTGCTTCGGCAAGTGAAAATCCTTTTGTACTATCACCATTGATTTTTACAATTTTATCACCCGCCTGAATTCCCGCTTTCCAAGCCGGAGAACCCTCCATCGGCGCCAAGACGGTCAGCACATCATCTTTCACGACAACTTCAATTCCGACACCAGGGAACTTTCCGCTCGTATCAATCTTCACATCACGGAATACTTCCGGGGTCAGGAAATTTGAGTGCGGGTCAAGCGTTTCAAGCATGCCCTTGATTGCACCGGTCATCAGCGCATCATTCTTCACGGTGTCTACGTAATTTTTTTCAACAAAGCTCAAAACCTTTTGAAACAATTCAAGGTTCTTGTAGCGATCGTTCATCAACGGCCCTACCTGAGTGCCGTGAGAAACTGCATGTGATACTGCGATGGAAGAATAACTGGAGACGAGAGCGAACAGGATCCATTTCATGGATACTATTGTAACCATTTCACGGGGTCGATGGCTACGTTTCTCACCCGAATTTCAAAATACAGTGCGCTTTCAAGTGGAATCGTACCGAGGTTTTCTGACACCTTCACCGACTCACCTGTTTGCTTGATGACATTTTGCAGCCCGCCATAAACCGAGTAAATCAAACCCGGATGCTCAACGATGACGACATTGCCTTTGCCCGGAACCGCACCAGAAAACTGAACTGTTCCATCCGCAACGGCTTGAATGGAAGTGGTCCCCTGAAGCGTTTGAATCTCGATGCCTTTTTTGAAGATATTCAAACCGGAAACTTCATCTTTTTGCTGACCGTAGGTTGAAACCACTTTACCCTTCATCGGCCAAGGCAAACTCTTCGGACGGATTTGAACCTGAACCATTCGCTTCTTCTCGTCCATGGCTTGTTCCATTTTTTGGCGCCCTTGGAACTGAATGATCATTTTTTCAATCTCAACCTCAGCCACCTTGATCTTGCGGAAGTCTTCGAGCTGCTTCATGTGCTCGGCATGCTTTTCACTGGTCAGGTCGGAACGAATTTTCTTGTGAAAAGTAATGAGCGATTCCTGCTCGGAAATATCCTGCAAAAGGCTTGAAATTTGCTGTTTTTCTTGCTCAATCCGCCCCTGAAGCTCATCCACATCGAGCAAATCCGCGTGCATGGTTTCAAGCTCTTTCAATTCGGTCAGAACGATGCTTGAAAGAATGGTTTCCTTGATGCGCGCTTCGCCCGCACCCTCTTCACCGCGCATGAGTCGCTCGTTTTGTGAAAGCAAGGGGTGAATCAATCTTGAAAATTTGACTCTTAACTGTCCATGGGTCTGATCAATACGACGTTGAACATCATCACGACGAGTATTGAGTTCATTGAGATACTTCTCCAAATCACCAAGACGACGCTGGGTCAGCTCTTTTTCCTGAGCCTGAAGCTTTTGAAGCGATTTCAAACGGGAAAGCTGGGCTTCCGTGTTTTTCTTGGTTGCTTCAGCATCGATCAACGCTTTTTCGATGGCAAGCTTCTGGGTCTTCACTTGTTCCAGTTTTTGGTTCAGTGAAGATGGATTGCTTTGAGCTAATGCACTTGTCGCAATCAAAGCCGCAAGGAAGATCATGCTTTTTCCTGACTCCCCATGATTGAAAAACTAAGAAAGATACCGATTGCAGAAACGATCACCAGACCGATCAAGAACCAGTTGAATGGAAAACCGAGACTACGATTCAAGCTGAGTTCACCGAGAAAGGTATTGTACTTCCAAACCCATTTTTGAAATCCGAACCATTCAATGCCCGAAATCAGGAAAGACATTCCACTCAAGAATAAAAGCGAGAAGAATGCTGGCAATTTAGCCTGAAAACCATCTACACCCCATGCAGACAAATTGCGGTTTACTTCGCTCAAATCACGGCGTTGCAATCGCTGGAAGGCCAAAAGTTGAACCAGGATCAGGAACATGATCAACAAAACGACAATTCTGATCTCAACATGAAGATGCTGGAAAAATGCTTTCAAGCGAGAGTGATGAACTGGTGTGGAATCAACACGATACACCTCAGTCATCAATTTGATCTTATCGACCACTGACTCAGGAAAAACGCCACGAACTGAAATCAGCCTTGGCATCAACTGAAGCCCTTCATTACCGATAGAGCGTACCGTCTGAGCGATTTCTGGCTCCTCGGCTTCCATCTTTTTCAGTACTTCTTCGGTTTTGAGCTCTTCAAAACTCACGTCATACTCATTGAAAAGTTCGCGAATCGGCTCAATCGAAGCGTTTCCATCTTTCATCTGAACGGTCACAAAATGCGCTTTTGATGCGTATTCAGCGGTCGCACCAATTTCATTTTGAACGGCTCCACAAAACCAAAGGCTCAACAAGACTTGAGCAAACGAAAGTACCATCAAGCCAAGCAGCCCCCAAGAGCGCTTTAATGGAAGAATCGCCAACTTGCCGATCAATCTCATGTTCAGGTTATTCATACGCGCTCCTCCACTTTGAAGGTGCCATCACGAAGGATCGCACAACGCTTACGGAGTCGGCGAACCATCTCCAGATCATGGGTTGCCAACAAAACAGTAGTGCCGGACAAATTGAGTTTTACGAAAAGATCCATCAACTTCCAGGTCATTTCAAAATCCTGGGCTCCAGTTGGCTCATCAGCGATCAAAAGATCACATTTCTTGCTCAGGGCGCGTAAAATTGCCACCCGTTGTTTTTCACCGCCCGAAAAAGTCGAAACTTGTTTATCCCATTTATCTTTCAGCCCCATCAGTTGCAGATAGTTCTGCATGGTGGTGTTGTCGACCCGATCCATCAACGGTAGTGACAAATGAGTGATCTCGATATGATCGCGAAGGGTAAGATCGGGGATCAAACCGAGATTTTGCGGAATAAATGAGATTCGCTTGCGAGAGCGCATCAGCTCGGCATTGCTCGAATTTTGAAAGTTCACGCCTTGGCAGAAAACCTGACCTGAAGTCGGCTGTTCAAAACTGGCTACCGTACGCAAAAGAGAGCTCTTGCCGGCACCGCTCCCACCCAAGATGTAAAGAAAGTCACCTTGTGCGAGGTCGAAATTCACATTTTGCCAAACCATTTCGCCGGGAGTGAAGGCTTTGGATAAATTTTCAACTTTGAGGAGTATGTTTTTCATGATGTACTTTTGACAGTGTAACTATGTGGAAAGCAAAGCTCAATCAACATTTTGCAAAATTTGCGTTCCTTGCCTGGAACCTGATTTTTCACTCCCTATGGCTTTCCGCACTTTTTTATCTTTCAAGCGGAACCAGTTTCAACTCACTTTGGTCTGAGAATCATCTTCTTTTCGCCACCCTCAGCATCCTACTCCTTGCGTTGATCTTTCGTGACGAATGGAAGTCACGCCTTCGAGACATGACACAAGCACGAAACCTTTTTTTATTTGGCCTACTTCAAGCCGTGGTCGTGGTAACGCTTGCAACAATCCAAGCCATTCTTTCCAACAATATCGACTTCCTCGGACTTTCATCGCAGCTGGGGGTGAACTTTCTCTCATCTTACTCCTGGATTTTGAGATCAACCCTACTCTTCATTTTGTCATTCGCACTGAATGCGACCACAAAAAGCTTCTCACCTCACTGGATGGGCCTCCCTCTCCAATATTTTTTCTTCTGGATCTGGTTTCAGCCCGGTATTTCAGACTACCTGCTGATCACCTTCATCTATATTCTGAACCCGTCCTTTCTTTTCTCGACCGGTTTGATGGCAGGGGTTCTCATCTTGACTCATGCGGTCTTAGGTTCAAACTTCATGGGGAACGAGTTTTCAGGACTTCTACAATTCAAATGGCTTCAGGATGAAGGCTCACTCCTTCACAGTCCTGCTCTCATTCTCGGTTTGTTTTTCATTCTATTCACGACTAAACTAAAGACGCTTTTAAACAAGCGGAAGGAGCAACCCTCAACATGAACAACACCACTTCGCTCAGCGCATGGACCCTCATCATGGATTCAGGCCCGTTGGTCAAACTCATTTTGCTCGTTTTATTATTCGCGTCGGTTCTGACTTGGGCCATTCTTTATCAAAAGTCAAAACTCCTGAAAGCCGCACGTGAAGACGATCAGAAGTTTCTCGATTACTTCTGGTCTTCAAAGTCGCTCGATGAAATCTCAAACCACATCGACGCCTTTGAACACTCGACCGTTGCCAAGGTTTTTGCCTCCGCTTATCGCGAACTGCGCAAGATGCCCGTTCCTGAAATCTCGAATCTCGAACGTTCACTCAACCGCGCCCAATCGGTTCAGCTTGATGAACTTGAAAAACACGTCGATTGGCTCGCGACCACTGCCAGTGCAGCACCTTTTATCGGCCTGTTTGGAACGGTATGGGGAATCATGAACTCATTCCAAAACATCGGTGCCACCGGTTCTGCAAACCTCGCGGTCGTGGCTCCCGGCATTTCAGAAGCGCTGATTGCAACTGCGGTTGGCCTTGCCGCTGCGATTCCAGCTTCAATCGGGTACAATTCGATTCTTGGAAAAATCAAGCGAACCTCTCTCGAGATGGAAACTTTTTCACAAGAGTTCCTGAACATGGTTCAACGCAATCTTTCTTCAACTACGAAGGCATCCCATCATGGCAATGAATCAGAACAAAACATCTAACTCGCTTGCTCGAGGCGGCCGCACTGCTCTTGCCGAAATCAACGTCACTCCAATGGTCGATGTCATGTTGGTTCTATTGATCGTCTTCATGGTCTCGGCACCACTCATGCAGCAGGGTGTAGAGGTCAATTTACCTAAAGCCAATGCAAGCGCCCTTCAACAAAGTGAAGAGCCGATCGTGATCTCGATTCAACGCGACTCAACCATCATTTATAACCAAAAAAGCTACAATGCGAAGACATTGGGAGCAAAGCTCACCTCGCTTGCGGCATCGAAGCCCAATACACAAATCCTGGTACAAGCCGATCAAGCGGTGAATTACGGAGTGGTTGCGAAAGTAATGGCCGAACTGAAACGCGCGCATTTTACCCGTGTCGGCTTGGTGACCGAACCTGAAAAATGATTTCTTCTAGAAACTCAGCATCGAGTAGTCAGGACTCACTTTCTAAAGCGATTAAAGTTTCAATCGCCATTCATGTTGCCGTTTTTGTCTTGCTCATACTGAAAGACCTCGTCATGCCCTCGGCAATCGTGACTAAAGAATATCTTCCGTCACTAAAAGTCGACCTGGTCGCCCTACCCGATAAAAAAGTGTCAGAAGTCGTGACACCCACTCAGCCCGCCTTGCCTGAAGAAGCCAAACCAACTTCAAAACCTGAACCTGTCGCACCCAAGGCAGATGATGACGATTTCGCACTCAAGAAAAAAACTCTTCCGAAAACCAAAGAGCAAAAGAAAAAAGAAGAGCATCAAGACAAAATGAATAGCGCGCTTGCACGGATCAAGGCTCTTGAAAAAATCAAAGCCGGAGAAACCATCAAGGGCAATAAAGTCATGAAGGGCTCTTCAGCTAAAGGCGTCACCACCGAAAGCGCTGAAACCATTTATATGGATGTCGTTCGCGACAAGATCAGTTCGGAATGGGAACTTCCCCAATGGCTTCAAGATAAGAATTTTTCGGCAAAAGTTCTGGTCAAAATTGATCGCCGCGGAATGATCTCGATTGTGCGGTTTTTAAAAAATTCCGGTAACGCACAGTTTGATGCCGCAGTGAAACGTACACTTCAAATCGCCTCACCATTGCCCGTGCCGCCAATTGCTGTGCTGCCAAGCGTTTCTCAGGACGGCATTGTACTTGGCTTTCCTCTTGCAGACTAATCACCGCCAATGCTTTGGCTTAGCCGTATAGGCTTCAATAATTCGAACATTTCGATTATTCTAAACCCATGATGAAATTCAATTTTCTCTCTCAAAAAACGATTCTCAACACGCTTTTGATTTCTTGCGCGATCACCGCTTCGGCATTCAACGCACACGCACAAACCACCTCGATCTCTGTAGGTGAAGCAAAGACCAAGAAACCAGACATTCATCTTGCGTCACCGACCTCAACTGGAAATGAACTCACTGCTGAAATCAGCCAGATTCAAAAAACAATTGCGAGCGATCTGGCATTTACCGATCTGTTTCGCAGCACGCCTGATTCAGAAAAAGAAAAAGCGGACTACCGTTCGAATGGTTCCATCAAACTGGAAAATGGTCGAATTTCTTATGAATTTCACTTGAAACAAACTGGCAACGAACAAGACATCCTTGGTAAGCGCTACCAGAGCGATCGCGATGATTACAAAACCCTCGCCCACCTGATTGCCAACGATATCGTGATGGCCATCACCGGAAAAAAAGGCATCTTCCTCACTCGAATCGCATTTGCCTGTGACCGTACCGGAAAAAAAGAAATCTACACGATGAACTTTGATGGAAGTGATGTGAGACAAATCACCCGCAATCGCTCGATTTCGCTTGGGCCAAGCTGGAGCACCGACGGTACAAGAATTTCTTATTCTGTTTTCAACCGCCATGAAGACAACACCCGAAACATCGATTTGTTTGAATATAATTTTAAAAACGGAAACCTTCGTATGTTGAGCAACCGAAAAGGACTCAACTCGGGTGCCAGCTATCACCCTAACGGAAAACAACTGGCTCTAACTCTGAGCTATGCAGGTAACCCCGATATCTATCTTTTGAATCTTGAAAATCGAACCGTCTATCAACTCACCAAATCAGCAGGCTTTGATGTTGACCCGGCATTCAGTCCGGATGGCAGCAAGATTGCCTTTGTTTCTTCCCGCGCAGGTAAACCGATGGTTTACACCATGAGTGTTGCTCATCCCGGTGATGTAAAAAGAATCACTTTTGCCGGAAGTTACAACGCTACTCCGAACTGGTCACCTGATTCGAAAAAAATCGTATTCGCCGGTTGGATCGAGGGCCATTTTGATATTTTCTCCATTACCGCTGATGGCGCGAAAATCGAACGCTTCACCAAGAACGAAGGCAACAATGAAGATCCTTCTTTCAGCCCGGATGGCTCAATGATCGCTTTCAGTTCGAATCGTGCCAATAAAGAAAAAGCCATCTATGTGATGAACGCCGATGGCACCAATGTCAGACGATTGACTTTTGGATTGGGTAATTGCTCTGGTTCAAAATGGAGTCCATATCTTTAACCAATGAGCCAAGGGTTGTGATAAAATTTAAAAACACCAAGGAGATAAAATGAGCCAGGAAAGAATTGCGATTATTGATGGAGTTCGTACACCGTTTGCACGCGCAAGAAGCGTGTTTCATAAAATGTCAGCCGCAAATCTCGGAGGCGTTGTTCTTCGTGAAACGGTAAGTCGCACCGGTATCGATCCGAAATTGATTGATGAAGTTTATTTTGGAATCGTGAGTGCACCAGCGGAAGGTTCAAACGTTGCACGTGAAGCACTTTTCGACTCTGGTCTTTCACCCAGCATTCCCTGCACAACCGTAAACCGCTATTGTGCATCCGCAATGGAAGCAGCAGCAGGAATCGCTGCAAAAATTCAATCCGGCCAAATTGAGATCGGCCTTGCAGGCGGTGTTGAATCGATTAGTTCGGTTCGCGCACTCTTCAGTTCTGAAGCAACTGACTTCTTTCAAGACCTTGCAAAAGCAAAGACCATGGGCCAACGCCTTGGTATGTTGGCAAATTTCAAAGCTTCCTACCTTGCGCCGAATGCTCCCGGAATCAAGGAAGCGACGACTGGCTTGACCATGGGACAATCTGCCGACCTCATGGCCCGCGAATACAAAGTTGGTCGTGAAGAACAAGATCAATTCGCGCTTGCCTCCCACAACAATGCGTCTAAAGCATGGGAAAAAGGATTTTTCCAATCTCACGTTTGCAAAGTGGCCACACCAGAAGGCAAAGTGGTCGATCGTGATACCGATGTACGCTCTGACTCAAGCATGGAAAAGCTCGGCAAGCTGAAACCAGTTTTTTATAAAGACGGAACCATCTCTGCCGGTAATGCCAGCCCACTCACCGATGGCGCTTCTGCACTATTGATGATGAAAGAAAGCAAAGCAAAAGAGCTGGGACTAAAACCACTCGGATTTCTTAAAAGTTATGCGGCAGCAGCGGTTGATATTCAAACAGAACCCCTTTTGATCGGACCCGTTTATGCAATTCCGAAAGCGCTCAAGATGGCTGGCCTCACTTGGGATCAGCTTGACCTGATTGAAATTCACGAAGCGTTCGCCGGTCAGGTGCTGGCAACTGTTCGTGCAATCGAATCTGAAAAGTTCAACATCGGAAAAGTCGATATGAGCAAAGTGAACCCGCATGGCGGCAGTATCGCCATCGGTCACCCATTCGGCGCAACCGGTGGTCGAATGATTCTTCAAACCCTTCACGAACTGAAAGAGATGAACAAACAGTATGGTCTTATTTCTGTTTGCGCAGCAGGCGGAATCGGTTCAGTCATGATTTTAGAACGCACTTGAAAGACGTCGTTGCGGTCGGCCTAGACCTGAAGCCTTCGACTTTGATCAGTGCCTATTCTCAAGGCGTGTTTCCGTGGCCTTGCGAAGATCTTCCCCTTTTATGGCACTGTCCGGTTCGCCGGGCGGTGCTTTTTTTCGATGAACTTCATTATTCCAAAAGATTAAAACAATACCTGCGAAATGCACCTTGGACCTATACTGTCGACAAGGAATTTGAACGCGTGATCACTGAATCGCAAGATCGCGGCCAAGAAGGTACATGGATCACCGCTGAAATGAAAGAGGCCTATTGCGAACTTCACCGTTTGGGTCATGCCCATAGTGTAGAAATCTGGAATGGAAGCGAGCTTGTTGGTGGACTATATGGAGTCGACATTGCTGGCTATTTTGCAGGTGAAAGCATGTTTCACCGGGAAGACAACGCTTCAAAAGCAGCGATACTTTTCACTGTAGCGCTCTTGAAATCGGTCGGACGCAAATGGATGGACATCCAAGTGATGACTCCCCACATGGAAGCCTTCGGGGCAGATGAGATCAGCAGAAAAAAATTTCTCTCGCTTGTTGTAGAGGCAGGGAGTGCCCAGAAACTCGGCTCAGGACTGAAGCCGTTCAACCATTCTGAAATCAAAGACCGTTATGTCTACAGTGATTTCTCAACCTTGATTGAGAAATCAAGCTCATCGACAATCAAGTAAGAAGGAATCTCGGCCGCAGGTGTACGATTCAAGGGTTCATTCCAAACGGATCCCGGCACACCATTATCGGCAAATACAGGCGTATCCATGGGGTTTATGAATGGAGTGGAGCTTGGATCCCATTTCGCAAGTGAGACACTCACTTTTGAACGCGAAAAAGTAAAAGTCGAATCAGTGGTCGGAACCAAGCCCGAATCGGTTACTTCAAATAGCATACTGGCATGCACATTCTTCATGGATTCACCACGAACCGAAAAATCAGCAAAGTGAAAATCGATTTTGCGGAAATTTTTTCCATTTTTGGATTCATTGCTCACGAAAATATTCAAAGGACTCAATTGCAATTGCACTGATTCTTCTACGGTAGCCGACTTTTGAATCTTGAAGTTGATATCGAACTGGAGCGAGGGGCCGATCGACTTGATGACAAATGAAACATCTTTTCTCAGACCTTCTTCCATACTCCAACGCAAAGAATGAACGGGGGTACTGACACTTGGAGAACAAGAAGCGGCATCACCTGCACAGATCAAGCCACCTTCATTTTTCATCACATCATCAAACGAGGCCTTCCATGGTGAAATTAAGGCAGCATAATCTTCTGTTTTCAAACCAAGAGAAGCACTTTCTTTTGTGGTACCGGCATGACTGGAACCACCAAAAGAAGAAGCCGATGCTTTTGGTGCCGGTGATGGCAATGCATTTGGTAAAAGTGGCAAATCTTTTGGCTGCTCAACAGATGCTTGTTCTTGATGAATCGATTGGTTGGTGTTCATCGGTAATGCTGGCATGGGCGCCTGATCAGGAAATGAAACATCACCCGACTGTGCAAGTTCCCCTTCCTTGCCTTCTTCAACGGTGAAGACAGGTGGCACATCTGATTGAATGGCCACCTCACCGGGCTGAACCACGGGGCTCACGGCAAGTGCCGGAGCTTCAGCTGAAAAATGGGGCTGTTGAAACTTGATTTCTTGGTTTTGAACGGTCATCTGTCTAGCACTTGAATCCGCAATCGGTGATGGAACGCGACCGGAATCCAGATCTTGATCCTTCATGGTTCCATACGAATGAAAACCAGCAGCTCCAAGACCAAGAAAAAACAGCGTTTTATAAAGGTGACTCATGTTCATTGACATTGGAAAAGCAGACAGTATGCCACCGGACTTATTCAATCATTCCAATAACTTTGATTTTTAAGCGTCGACAAAACCGACAACTTGGTTCCCAGGTGTACAACAATCAGACAGTTCAAAAAAATGAATATTTTAAATAAAATTAGTTTACTTGTTAAACCATGATTGTTAAATAAGCCATCATGAATTGGATGCTTCTTCCATCACTGATTCTCGGCCTGGTTTCCAGTGTTTCAAACGCTGAAACCAAAAGTGAAACCATTGCCAGCGGGAATGCGATATTAACCGCCAAGACAATCCAAAAAATCACAAAACAAGTCATCATCAAAAGCCTTCAGAAAACCATCGATGCACGCAATGGTATCAACGGCTTGAAAATTGAAACCGAAGCCTCACAGCATAGCCTTCAAATCCCTGAAAGTGCTCTGCTGAAAGAGATCCTGAGGAACCTTGGCATTCAGAATGAATTGAGCATTGAAATTGATCCGATCCAGACCTCGATCAATTTCGGTCCGGAGTCATTCCAAATCGACGTCATCAAGAAAGACAACAACCTTTTCAAGATCCATGCTCACTGGGAAATCAAGGAAATCAAATCAGAAAGCTCATCGCTGAAGATCAGAGTTCCGAAGGGCATTTTTGACAGACCATTCACGATCACCTCTTCACCGGTTAAAATTGCCATGATTGCGAATAAAGGACCCATCTCGGCCGACTTGAATCTAACCGCAAAACTCACCGACGAAGGTTCAACATTCGAATTGAATTCATTTTCCACCAATCTTGATGATCACCGATCGCGTTTGCAAATGCAGCTTGGCCTACTGACAACCGCTGGACGCCCGCTTGAACTTGAAATCATCACCAATGGAAAAACCATCAAAACCGACGAACGCACTATTCGGGGTGAATTGAAGAAATTCGAATCTCAAATCACCACTATCGTGCAGAAAAAACTGGCCAAGATCATCCGTCAAGAATTTGCAATCATCTCTCAAAAACTTGAAAAAGAAGAACCATTTAAGATTCCATTCGATACCAACGAGATTCTCAACCGCTATTCATACAAAAACGATGTGGCAGACTCGCTGCTTCGAAACATATCGGGTGATTTTCTCTTCAGCTATATTCAAGAACTTCCGAAGCAGAACCTGTTCAGCACACAGGCATCGACTCACCTTTGTATCGATTCGACCTGCCTTTCAAACACAGCAAAAACAACCGATATCACCACTGAAGACCTGACCGCGTTGGGTTCAGATGATGGCGGAATCATTCTCTATGAATCCTGGCTTCAAAACATCATCAACGCGGCTCCATTTCAAAAAAGAATCAGAAAATATTATAAAACTTCGATCAACATTCCGGGTATTGACTTGGGAAAACTTGGCATTCGAATTCACTTCAACCCGAAGCGAAACTCAATCGCTGCAGTGATCAATCTGAAAATCGACATCAAGGAAACCTCTGACGCATCAAAAGCCATGGATTCTTGGGCAGCATTCCTGAGCTATGGCAAAAAGCAAGTTGCTGACTGGTGGGAACAATTCGCCGGATCAGGGGCCTATGTGATTGTTCCCGTAGAATTGAATTTTATCTTGAAGCAAGCCTCAATAGACAAGACCGGAAAGCACTTCATCGAAGTGGTCACTGAATATCCATTCAGCAAAAATGGAACAATCACGAACACCTATCAATATCCCAGCAACGTTCATGAGATGAATTCAGGCATCAGAACCGAGCTTTTGAATGCCATTCAAGCTCAGATCAAAAATGCAATACCCCGCTCGATACACATTTCAACAGGAGAGCCGATCCGATTCAATGGTCTTGAGTTCTTCATCAACCAGGCAAAAATCACAAAAAATAAAGGCTTATTGATCAGCGGGAGCATTCCATGAATAAAACACTGTGCGCTTTATTATTTTTTTCAAGTGTTCACGTACATGCCCAAGACCTGATTCTTCAAACCAGGGTTGAACAAAACACCCTGACTAACCTGATTGACAAAACACGTGTTGTCTTGAAAAACAATGATATCGCCGATCAACTCAGTGGTCGTGTTGATTATGATTCAGATGCAAGCTTCACGATCGACGAACTGGTCACCAGCGACAACTATCGCAAATTTGCTGCTGCTTTTACTTCAGTATTCGGGCTCGATTTGAAGAGCGCAAAAATCAAGGTCGGCATTTCAAAAATAGATTATAAAATCAACAAAGTGCGCGTTAAGCCGATCAACCTGCAAGTCAATGACCCGGTACTCGATCTTCACCTCACAGCATTTTTGGATGGACTTGAAATCGCACTCCCCACTGGACTCAAAATTGATTTGATCGTGACTGACCCGAAATCAAAAAAAGAATTCTCGATTCTTTCAGGTCAGGTTAACCCGATTGCACTCACCGTTCCAAACACGATCGAACCCATTTCGTTCGATGTAGACTTTGAAACCAGACGTGATCAGGACTTCTACTACACCCTGAAAAACTACAACTTAAGCTCCATTCCAGGAATGGTAAATCGCAATATCGATAAGTTCGCGATTCTAGACCTGAACAAAAACAAGCGCTTTTCAGCCGATAGTATTTCAGTGAACCCGATCACCATCAAATTGAATGGAATGTTCACCAGAACACTTACTTTCGATACTTTCAAACCAATCGTACAAAAAAAGATGAATGGAATTCTTACCAAAATCTTTTCTGAGCTCGGTATTTCATTGCAAAAATCGATCGGTCCGAAAATTTTAAGCACAATTTTTACGAATAAATCGCGTAGTGATCTCATCATCAGCAATGAATATCTTTATACAAGGTTTCTCACTTCAGGTTTTTCTCAACCCACCTCAAGCCAGCTTAGTCTTGGCATTACCGGTGAACTCTGCACCAATTCGCTTTTTCAAAAAGAAGGTGATCAATGTCAGCAAAAAATGTCTTTTCCTGCTCCCATCCGTTCTTTCTCTGATCAAGATCGTGAAAATGCCACCAATGAAATCAGCACCAGCCTTGCTAGCGGTGAAAGTGACATGGTTTTGAGCCTTTCTGAAGAATATCTGAATCGATTCATCCATACCACCATCCGGGCCGAACTCTGGAACGAAGCGCTTCAGGAACAGCATCTTTCTGTTGGGCCCAAAGGGGCATTCATTGTCTTCAATCAGAAAACAAGGAATCCGGAACTTTTTCTCGACCTTATCTACTCAGGTGATGGCAAGGGTGTTCAGAAGCTTTTGATCAATAACCGTAAACCATTGCGTTTTCCACTTCGAATCAGCACAGACCTTGAATTTACGAATCAAGACAATATTCCGCACTTGATCATCCGCGCGAAAGAAGTGGTCTCTGGCCTTGATGAAATCATCAATGGCATACCTGAATATGAACTCCCCAGCCGTTTGATACCGGGAGTTCGTAAAAAAATCGCCCGAATGATTCTGGAAATGTCCAAAACCGTGAATGGGCAAACCGTAGTTGATCTTGATCTGCCGGTGCTGAAAGACGTTGAACTTTCGAACTCCCGCCTTGAAGCCTCTGCATTCGGCAGGTTGAATCTCTTTTACCGGTTTTAATTCCGGTAACATCAGATAAACTATCGGTAGTGGAAGAACTTTTCAGATACTTTTTAAGGTTAGGTGCAACTGGCTTTGGTGGTCCAATCGCTTTGATCGGACTCATGGAAAAACACTTTGTTCGCAAAACAAAAAGCATTACCGATGTCGACTTTCAAAGATATGTAGCATCGGCCAAACTTTTCCCCGGCCCACTTGCCACGTTGATTGCAGTTCGAATCGGGCATGCTTCCCATGGCTGGAAGGGTGGAATGCTTGCCGGCATTGGGCTGATTCTTCCGGCTTTCTTGATGATCATTGCCTTGAGTGAGTTTTTTTTTCAATCTCGCACCACTCCTTCAGTGATCTGGTCCGCACTCATTACCGGCCTCAATCTTGGTGGCTTAACCCTTTCAGCCATGGCGGCGTTTCGATTTGCAAGACCACTGGTTTCACCAAATACTGCATTTTATTTTTTAATCAGCGGCATTCTCACTTATTTGCACCCCAGCCATGAAATTTATTTTTTAATCGGTTGTGGAATCCTTTCGTTACTGCACCATCGTTTCAAGCATCTAGTTTTTGAAGGCGCCAGCACATTCTTGATTCCACTTTTTTTAGAATCACTCAAGGCATCACTCTTTACGTTTGGTTCCGGTATCGCAATTGTGCCCGCACTGAAGGCCGCTTATCTTGATCAACATCATTGGGTCACCAACAATGATTTTCTCACCTCATTAAGCCTGGGCCAGATGACCCCGGGCCCATTGGTCATTTTCAACGCTTCTCTCGGACATCAGGTTGCAGGTATTTCAGGAGCGATTTTCGCATCTCTTGGAACATTTTTACCCACTTTTGTTTTCGGCATCCTGCTCATGCCTGTATTTGAACGAAAGTTGCTACAAGCTCCCTTACTGAAAACCTTTTTTGCAGGCATGCTTCCCGCCGTAGGTGGAGCAATCATCGGTTCGGTCATTCGACTCTGCCTTTATGCTTTCGAAAATGGGGATGCAGGATTCGATTCAATTCGTATTCTTATGTTTATTTTCCTGTTAGCACTCGGACTGATCAAAGACCCGCATTCCCTCATCATCATACTGAGCGGTGGAGTGCTAGCTGTCGGGGCATCTCTTGCTGGAATAATTCAATAACCTCTTTTTCGAGTTCCGATCGAACTGGCTTTTGAAAATAGTGCAAATAGACAGGCATTTTCAAACTGTTGAATTCCTGATGAATGCGAATTCGCACATCGTCTTTTACCAGATGCAATGGCAAAACACTTCGCCCAATTCCCTGTGCAACACCATCAATACAACTATAGATTTCATCGAGATAAGAGCGACGAATGTGAACTTCTGACTCGCCTTGCTTTTCAAAAAAACGATAGGTCATGAAGTCTTCTTCGTCATGATTTAAAAACACATTTTCATCGCGACAACCGTTAATCGATTCAACCATGACGTACTCTTCCTCTCCCATGAAATGGGAAAGGACTTTACCCTTATTGAACTCATAATCTAGAAAAATGAAATCAGCCTCGCCAGACTTTAATAACTCTGGAAGAACTTTCATTTCACGCATCAGGAAAAAAAGTTGAACCCCAGGGTTTTGCAACAGAAATGGGCCCAGTACCTTCAGAACAATCGACCTTCCGATACTCGCATAACACCCTACCCTTAGAACTCCCTTCAGCGGATCACCTTTTGATGCCTTGATCTTGGAAAGAAACTCATCTTCCAGGGTCGTCTTCATTTGAACGTAACGAAGTAGCTCATCGCCCAATTCAGTTAATCTGATGCCCTTTTTATCACGGATGAATAACGGTGCACCGAGCTCGGCTTCCAAAGCCGAGATGCGATGTGAAAGCGCAGATTGCGTCACATTCAGAGATTCAGCCGCTTTGGAGAAATTCTGAACTCGCGAAATCATTACAAATGCTTCTAGATGATGAGATTGGAGTGCCATACCCATATCCTAACTTGATTGGAGACACGCTTTCAAATAGGATTGTCGAATGAGTACATTTCGTTATCCAAGCATGTTTATCAGCCACGGTTCCCCGATGCTTGCATTCGGTGAAGATCAATTTTCAGAAATGCTGGAAAATTATTCCAGCTCCTTCCCAAAACCCAAGGCCATCGTGTTCATTTCTGCTCACTCGGTTTCGTCTGATACGGTTCATGTACTCAAAACTGAAAAGAACCGCATCATTCATGATTTCAACGGTTTTCCACCTGAACTTTACAAGATCGAATATGACTGCAACGGAGCACCCGAACTTTCCGATCAGATCGTACAATTGCTCAAGAAAAATGGATTTCAAACGAAGATTGAAACCGACTCTCCCCTCGATCATGGTATTTGGGTACCGATGAAACACCTTTATCCAAAAGGTGATGTTCCTGTGGTGAAAATCAGTCTTCCGCTCAATCTTACTCCGGCAAAGATTCTCAAAATGGGCTATTCGCTGGCATCTTTACGCGAAGAAGGCGTCATGATCATTTCGAGTGGTGGTGCCGTTCATAACCTACGTGAACTGAAATGGTCACATAAAACACTTGAAGGCGCATCATGGGCAAAAGAGTTCGAAGAGTGGCTGATCAAAACGATTGAGAAAAAAGACGTTGATTCCCTGGTCAATGCCGAAGAACATCCGCACTTTTACTTATCGCATCCTTCAGAAGAACATTTTTTACCGATTATTTGTGCTATTGGTGCCGCTCTACCGGGTGATGAACTCAAGATACTGCATCGAGGCGTGGAATATTTCAGTCTTTCCATGCTTTCATTTGCATTGAATTCAAAAAACACCGATGAACACAGCAGATCGTTTCACTAAATCAGCTTCTCGAATTCATCCAGCGCTTCTTCGAAGATCTTGAACGCTGCTTCGATCGGTTTTGAATCACGAAGATCCATTCCGGCACGGATCATGGTATCAAGCGGATCCATGCTGCATCCTGAAGCGAGGAACTCGAGGTATTTCTCACGGGTTGCCTGATCGCCATCTTGAATCTTACGCGCAAAGTATTGAGAAGCGGCAAAACTGGTCGAATACTTATAAACATAGAAGTTGTAATAGAAGTGTGGGATTCGTGACCATTCAAAACGAATCGGATCATTCTCATCAGACCCATTACCAGACATGTCCGGGCCATAATACTTGGCATTCATTTTACCGTAATGTTCACATAAGCTTTGTGAAGTTAGAGGTTCTCCGCGCTCGACCATCGCATGAATATCGCGTTCGAATTCGGCAAACTGAACCTGACGGAAAAGCGTTGCCCTGAACTGCGTGAACAAATGATCAAGCAGATACATTTTCATTTCACGGCTTTGGGCTTTCTCATAAAGATGAAAGTGCAACAGCATCTCGTTCGTCGTGGAAGCGATCTCAGCCAAGAAAATCGGATAATGTGATTTTGCATACGACTGTTGTTTCGAATAATACGAGTGCAATGAATGGCCCAATTCATGCGCCAATGTGAACGCGCTTCCGAGATTGTGTTGATGGTTCAACAAAATATACGGTTTCGACTGGTAAGTTCCGCCTGAATACGCACCAGAACGCTTACCTGATGTGTAATACACATCGATCCAACGCTCATCGAATGACTTCTTAAGGTCATTCACGTATTGCTTCCCAAGCGGCTCAACCGCCTCGGTTACCATCTTGCAGGCTTCATCATAATTGATTTCAATCTGTGCGGGCTTTACCATCGGTACGAACAAGTCGTACATTTGCAACTGCTCAACACCGAGTAATCTTTTTCTCAAACTCACCAATCGATGCAATAAAGGTAAATGGGCATGTACCGTATCAATCAAGCCATTGTAAACGCTGAGTGGAATCGCATCACTGAATAAACTAGCCTCAATCGCACTTGGAAATCTTCTTACCTTGGCATTGAAAACATGGTTCTTGACGTTCGTTTCCAGCGTGGATGCGTAGGTGTTTTTATATTGTGAAAAAGCACCAATATAGGCTTCAAAACCGCGCTTTCTAAATTCACGGTCGGGTGATTCCAAAACAGAAAAATAGGTGCCGTGATTGATTTCAATCTCATTGCCGTTTGAATCCTTGATCTTAGGCATGGGCATATCTGCATTTTCAAGCAAACTGAACGTATGATGAGCACCACCCATCGGGTCAGAAGCAAGCGAAAGGATCTCTTCTACTTCAGCACTTCTCTGATGGGGTTTTGAACGAATCAGATTTTCAATTTTACGGGAGTAGTCCTTTAACAATGAATCATTTTGAAACTGTTTTAACTTTTCAACCGGTGCTTCCAGCAATTCAGGATCCATCCACGACAAACGAGCACTGACTTCAACTGACTTTGAAGTGATGCGTCCGACTATACCCAGGTTATTCGCATTGCGGGTATCTTCATCAGAGCGATGACTTGCAAAGCTGTAAAGATTTTCGATGAGAATATTCAACTCTGTTTCGGCATCGAAGGCTTTTTTCAAAGTCACTGCACTTTCCGCAAGCTTTCCACGGAACAACTCTGAAGCTGCAGTCAGTTCATCAATTTTTTTGAAATCTTTTTCCCACGCTTCCTGATCGGAATACATCAGATCCAGGTTCCAGCGGTATTTTTCGGGGACATCGTTGCGGTTTTGGAATTGTTCGCTCATGACTATCAATGATAGCCGATTTGCAACCTGAAGAGGTGCGTTATTTTAGCCAAATGATTGAATATTGCCGAGCATCACGATCACCACGACGATAACTGAAGTATTTAAAATCGCCATTCGATGATTTGGCACAACAAGTACAATCAGGATGTACAACGAGCTCTTCGACACCCAGTTTCTGCAATTGGTGAATATTCACCTCGAGAAGATCTAACTTACGGTGCTCTGGTTCAATCAAAGACGGGTTCAAATCTCCAAATTCAGATTTGAATTGGGCAATCAATTCTTCACTGACCTCATAACAACAAGCACGAATGGAAGGGCCAAAAAGAACGCTCCACTCTTTTGGATTCGAAAACTCAGGCGGAAGGGATTGAAAAAAAGATTCCACGATTCTTTGTTGAGTACCCCTCCAACCAGCATGAAGAGCGGCAACGGCTCCAAGTTTTCGATTCATTAATAGAATCGGTACACAATCAGCCGTTACCACAGCAACTTTTTGACGGGGAACGCAGGTCCAAAGCCCATCGACGTTTCCACATTCTTGATCGGGTCCAAGTACTTCAATCACCGTTTTGCCGTGCACTTGTTTCCAATGCGGCAAAACACCTGATTCGATCTGAATCTGCTTTTCTTTTGAGCTAAATTGGAACAATGCAAATTCCATGCATTCGAGTATAGTCGGGACTATGAAAAAAATGAAAGCCTTTCCTCTGATTCGCTACGGAAATGCTCATGAGGCATTCGAAGAACGAGAACTTGATGTTCCGACACCAACCGGTACGGAAGTTTTGATCAAAGTCGAAGGCTTCGGTCTCAATTTTGCCGATGTAATGGCCCGAAGAGGACTCTATCAAGATACCCCTCCCCTTCCAGCAGTTCTTGGCTATGACGTCGTCGGAACTATCACGGCTCTTGGCGAGAAAGTGCAGCATCTGAAAATTGGCGATCGCGTGGTCGCACTCACCCGATTTGGTGGTTATGCCCAATATTCAATTGCTCAGGAATTCGCCTGTGCAAAGATAACCCTTGAGACACCTGTTTCGGTTGCTTGCGCATTGGCAACACAGTTCTGCACTGCTCAATACATGATTGAAAAAAGCATGCGCATTCTTGAAAACGATAAAGTGTTGGTTCACTCAGGAGCAGGCGGTGTCGGATCTGCATTGATTCAACTGGCTAAAAGAAAAAAGGCTTATGTCATTACGACGGTAGGTTCGAAGAACAAATCTGAAATCGCAAAAAAAATCGGTGCCGATGAAGTCATTCTTTACAGCGAGGAAGATTTCAAAAAAGAAATCGAACTTAGGCACGGATTGAAACCGATGATGGCCGTTTTCGATGCTATTGGTGGAAAAAACTTCAGAAAAAGCATGTCACTTTTAATGCCTTCGGGAACGCTTTGCGCCTACGGTGTAGCTGAAAACACTCAATCAAAAGGAGGGCCATTGCTCACCGGAATCAAAACCCTTCTCGGCTTTGGATTTCTCTCGCCCCCATTGATGATGATGAATGGAAATAATCTGATCGGTGTAAATATGTTAAGGGTGGCCGATCATCATCCTCTTTTATTTAAAGAAATCTTAACTGAGGTCATTGAGCTCTTCAATCAAGGTCAGATCAAGCCATTGGTTGATACGGTTCACAACGGCCAATTTCCAATCAGTCAATTAGCGATGGCTCACGAACTTCTTGAAACCAGAAAGAGCATCGGCAAAATCAGCGTTATTTTTTAGGTTTGGTTTCTTGCTTTGCGGCTCTTCCGAACAATGCGGTGATCGAAGCCTTACCAAGCTGATTTGCATTCAGGGTATAACCAACCATTGCACCCGAGGAATCACGATTCAATAACAGCTTCGGCTCTTTCAGTGCGTAAATTGTAAAAATATAACGATGCGGCTTATCACCTTCCGGTGGGCATGGACCACCATAACCGGGCTTACCAAAATCAGTACGACCTTCTCCAACTGCGCCAAAAGAAACAACTCCTCCTTTAGTTTTAATCGGGGTAAATTTTTCTCCGGCTCTTAAGGAACGAATGTTTGCTGGAATATTGAAAACCGTCCAATGCCACCAACCACTTCCAGTGGGTGCATCCGGGTCATAAACGGTCAGCGCAAAACTTTTGGTTCCTTCTGGCGGATTCACCCAATTCAATTCGGGTGAAATATTATTGCCAGTGCAACCAAAACCATCAAAGACATGTTTCATTTGAATCGTACCGTTCTCTTGCAGATTGGGACTCGTCAAAGTAAATCCATTATTTGCAATGATTGGCTTATTTTGAGCGAATGATTCAATCGAAAAAACAGAAATAAATGAAATAATTAAAGAAAATTTATTCATACTTTTATCGTAACCAGAAAAACAGGGATTGCAAACGAAAGCATATAAAAGTTTTTTAAAAGACTAACTTGGTGCAGGCATGAG